>DATGVD010000501.1:0-10999 GCA_035300785.1 Pyrinomonadaceae bacterium
TCGCGACGTTTAGCATCTCTCTACCGCCCGCAACCTGGGCGAATCTATCAATCAAACCGCGGCTCGACTTCAGCAGAGTGTCGAAAGCAATTGCCCGCGACGTTGGCCCTTCATAGAAAAAAACGGCGATCGATCGGTCCGAGCCGTCACGATCAGAATAACGATAGGGAATGCTCGTATCGATGCTGTGCTCGTTCACATCTCGCCACTCAGTCTCGCCAATCGCGCGTAACCGCCCGGCCTGATGCGGCGCGAGAATGACGAAGCGAAGTCCTTCGTCGATCAGCGCATTCATCACCGCATCGTTACCAGCGGTTTCCGGAAGCCACAGCGCTTCCGGCCGGCGCCCAAACCGATATTGAAAATCCGCGATGCCCCAGCGGATCTGCGTGCGCAGATCGCGTTCGTTGCAAAGGGGCAGGATCGCGTGACCGTAAGCTTGCGCAATCGCGTTGCCGTGACCGCCAGCTTTCGGTGCGCTTTCACGGTCGGCAGCAATGATGCGCGCGTACGTGTCCGCATGATTCGCTTCGAGCCACGACAACAGCGTCGGCCCGAAGTTGAAACTGATCTTCGCGTAGTTATTAACGACTCGCTCCCCGCCGGTTTCAGGATCGTTGATGCCGGCGAAGGCGTTTGGTCGATAGCACTCGGAGTGAATGCGCTCATTCCAATCGTGAAACGGCCTGGCGCTGAGCTCACGCTCGACGATTCCGGTCCACGGGTTCTCGCGTGGCGGCTGGTAGAAATGGCCGTGAATGATTAGTGCAGTCATTAGACAGGATTTACAAGATTAACAGGATAGCAAAGTAAATCCCTGAGGAATAACTGGGTGCAAAGCGTCCCAAGTTTCCAACGCGTGTTCTCTATTTGAATCTTGTGAATTCTGTAAATCCTGTCTAAGGCTTATTCTCAAATGCCAGCCACGCTGCGCCCAGCAATCCCGCATCATCTCCGCATTCTGCGCGCACAATCTGACAGCGTCCGGCAGGAACCGGAAAAGCGCGCCTCATAACTTCTTCGCGCGCAGGTTGGACGAGCAAATCCCATGCGGCTGACACGCCACCGCCAATGACAATCATTTCGGGATTGAAAACGTTGATAGCGTTCGCCATCGCGATGCCGAGGTAAGCTCCCGCTTTTCGGAAAACATCGAGGGCGAGCGGGTCGCCGTCGACTGCTGCGCCATAAATTCTTTCTGAGGTCAATTCGGCGGTGGGGATTGAGTGCAGGGATGAACTCGGATGTGGGGCTAACCCCTCGCGCGCCATTCGCACTATCGCGGTCGCGGAAGCGTAAACCTCGAGACAGCCAACATTGCCGCACTTGCATTTCACGCCGCCATACGGCTCGACGCTGGTGTGACCAATCTCGCCCGCGGTGCCGTCGACGCCGCGCCAAAGCTCTCCGTCAAGGACTATTGCGCCACCGACTCCAGTGCCCAGCGTGAGACAGATGATCGTTTTGCAGTCGCGCGCCGCGCCTCGCCACATCTCGCCCAGCGCTGCGGCATTCGCGTCGTTCTCAAGCAGCACCGGCCGGTCAAGCGCTGCTGTCAACGCCGACGCCAAACGAAATCCGGGCAGGGAAGGAATGTTCGGAGCGTTAACGACCACGCCGGTTCCAACTTGCACCGATCCGGGCACAACTACAGAGATTGCCTGAAGCTGCGCGCCCCGGTTCAGGCCTTCTGTCTCGCATTCGCGTACCGCGGCGACAATCGCGTTTACGATGTCTTCCGCTTTTTCTGTTTCCGGAGTTGAAGTCCTGACGCGCTCATAAATGCGACCGTCGCGGTCGATGTTCGCTGCGCGCAGATTCGTGCCGCCCAGATCGACAGCACAGACCAGATGATTCGTTGAATTCGGATTCATGCGCGGCAACCAGAGAGGTTCCGAAGCGGCAACGAACTTGGAGTGCGGCGACGTCGGCGCCGCTTTGGATGCTCAGGTAATGGAAAGCGCCGTCGCCGCCCCGCTCTGCCGGCGCACTCCACGTCAACTCTTTCTGCGGCCGAACATGTCAAAGCCAACCGCGGCTACCAGGACGCTGCCTTTGACCACGTACTGTGCCCAGCTCTCGACATTCAACAGCGACATGCCGTTGTCCAGGCTGGCGAGAATCAGCGCGCCCAGCACCGCCCCGAACACTGTGCCGCGGCCGCCCATCAAGCTCGTGCCGCCGATTACGCACGAGGCGATCGCGTCCAGCTCCATCAAAGTGCCGGCGTCGGGCGAAGCGCTGCCGACGCGCGCCGTGTGCAGGATCGAAGCGAGTCCGGCGAGTGCGCCCATCACACAAAACGCCGCGAGTGTATATCGACGCAAATTAATTCCTGAGAGCCGCGCGGCGTCCGCATTTCCGCCGATCGCGTAAAGGTAACGGCCGAACGTCGTGTTCGCGGTCAGGAATGCTCCGGCCAGTGCCACCGCCAGCAGAAAGATCACCGGAATCGGCACGCCGCCCGCTTTGTTCATGAGAAAGATGAACGCGATGATGACGACCGAGGGAACCAGGATGCGCGCGGCGATCGCTCCGCCGCTCAAGGCCGCCAGTCCGTGGCGTTGTCGCGCGCGTTTGCGTCGAATATTCGTCCAAACGATCGCGGCGATGCCGGCGATGGCGAGCCCGATACCGATGCGCGGATCGATGAAGTCGCGCCCGAGCGAACGAAAGAAGGGAAGCTCGACCGGAATCGTCGCGCCCCTGGTTAGTTTGAGAATCACTCCGCGCCATGCTTCCAGTCCGCCGAGGGTCACGATGAATGCCGGGATGTTGACATAAGCAACCAGGGCACCCTGGATCGCGCCGATCAATAAGCCGATGATGACGGCTGACGCCAGCGAGACAACCAGGCCCTGCCCCTGCGTCAACGCCGCGATCCCGCCGGCCAGTCCGACGACCGCGCCGACCGAGAGATCGATGTTGCCGCAAACGATGACCATCAGCATGCCGACCGCCAGCACGCCGGTCACGGCCATCTGTTGCAGGAGCTTCGAAAAATTCGTCGCGCCCAGGAAGAGGCCGTAAGGATGATATTGATCGATCGTGGCCCATTGGAAGAAAAGCCAGATCCCGATCAACGCGAGCAGCATCGTGTAAGCGCGCAGGGCGGTGGTGCGAAGTTTAAATCTGCCCGTTCGGGTGATGGGTTCCGGAGTCGTCATTTAGAAATCGCCACCTCTTCGTGTTGGTTCCGAGCGCTTCGTGTAGTTTCGTGGATCGTCCGTTTGTTATCGCATAAAACGATCCACGAAATCACACGAAGAAATACGTGTCAGAACCCGGAGCGGTAGCGACGGGATCTAACCATCAAGTTGAATTTCGATCCGGTCGCTACCGCTCCCGGTTCTGACACAATCTTCAAGCCGCGCGGCGCGCGTGCCCGGTCGCGCACGACATCACCGCTTCGGGCGTGGCTTCACTACGATTGAACTCGCCGGTAACCCGGCCTTCGTGCAGAACGATCACGCGATCAGAAAGGCCCAGGACTTCAGGCAGCTCAGATGAGACCAAAATGATCGCCAGTCCGCTTTCAGCCAGCTTGTTTATCTGTGCATAGATTTCCTGTTTCGCACCAACGTCGATGCCGCGCGTCGGCTCGTCAAGAAAAAGCACGCGCGGGTTCGTCAACAACCATTTCGACAACACGACCTTTTGTTGATTGCCGCCGGAAAGCGTACCCGCGATCGTAAACACCGAAGTCGCTTTGATGCGAAGTTCGCGCGCCGAGCGTTCACCGGCGACAGCTTCGGCATCTTCGTTGGTAAAGAACCTTCCCGAAAGCCGCCGCAACCCGGCGAGCGTCATGTTCTTCAAAATCGTCTGATCGAGAACGAGTCCGTAACGTTTGCGATCCTCGGTCACGAAACCGATGCCCTGTTTGATCGCATCAGCAGGCCGGTTGATTTGCACGGGCTTGCCGTCAACAAGTATCTCGGCGGACTTTCGGCCGGGATGCGCGCCAAAGATCGCCATCAAAAGTTCGCTGCGTCCGGAGCCCATAAGGCCGGCAATCCCCAGGACTTCGCCTTTGCGAGCCGTGAATCCAACCTTATCGACGAGCACCTTGCCGGGAACTGCCGGGTCCTCGACCGTGATTTCGCGCGCTTCGAAAACTATTTCGCCGCGATCATGTCTGGCTGAGGGAAAGATTTGATCGACCTCACGCCCGACCATCATTGCGATCACGCGGCCCTCGTCCAACTCTCGGGCCGCATTGGTGCCCACCGTGCGGCCGTCGCGAAGCACGGAAATGCGGTCGCTGATGCGAAAGACCTCGTCGAGTTTGTGCGAAATGTAAATCATCGCCACACCCCGCGCCCGAAGATTGTGCAAAATGCCGAAGAGCGTTTCGACTTCCGCGTCCGTGAGCGCGGCGGTGGGCTCGTCAAGCACGAGGATGCGCGTCTCTTGCGACAGGGCCTTCGCAATCTCGACAAGTTGCTGCTGGCCAATACCAAGATTGCGCACCGGCGTGAGCGGATCGATTCCGAGATGAAGGTCGTTGAGCAGTTCTTGCGCGCGGCTATAAAGTTCTTCCCAGTTGATTATGCCAAAGCGGCGTGGCTCGCGACCGAGAAAGATGTTCTCGGCGACGCCCAGGTCTTTCACCAGCGAAAGCTCCTGATAGATGACCGCGATGCCGGCGTTTTCAGACTCGCGAACATTCGCAAAGCGTCGCGTCGCACCATCGAGCGTGATCTCGCCGCCGTACTCGGGATGCGGATAGACTCCGGCGAGGATTTTGATCAGCGTCGATTTGCCCGCGCCGTTTTCGCCCACGAGCGCATGAATCTCGCTCTTATTCAGATCGAAGCTCACCCCATCCAGGGCTTTCACGCCGGGGAAGCTCTTAGTGATGCCCTTCATCTCAAGAAGCGGATCGGTCATGTTCGGTGTTGGTCGTTGGATGCGTAAGACTTGTACTAACTCTCAACGCGGCCTCTCGGCGTTTAGAGTACCAACTTTAGTTGGGCCTTGATCGCGGCAAAAACCCGACTGAAGTTGGTACTCTGTACACCGCTACCGTTGCTCGTGTTATCTACTGCCTACGGCTTCGGCCACTGATCCTTCGGCACGTTCTTATAAACATCCTCCAACTTGTGATAGCCGTCCTTGATTACAGTCTGCATCACGTTGTTCTTGTCTAAGACGATCGGCTCCTGCAGGATCGATGGGATGTCCTTTTTGCCGTTGTTCACCTTGTCCTTCGCTTCGATCTTTTCGCCGCGCGCGAGCTTGATGGCGGAGTCGACTGCGCTGAAGGCAAGCGGATTGATGGGCTTGTAAATCGTCATCGTCTGCTTGCCTTCGACGATTCTTTGCACGGCGTCGAGCGCGGCATCCTGTCCCGTCACCAGGATTTTGCCGACCAACTGGGGCGGCAAAGCCGAGATCGCGCCGCCCGCAGTGCCGTCGTTGGAAGCCACGATCACCTGAATGTTGTTGTTGTTCTTCGTCAGCGCGTCTTCCGTGATCCGGAGCGCCTCGCTGGCCAGCCATTCGCGCGCATATTGCATGGTCACGATCTTGATGTCGCCGCGATCGACGGCGGGCTGCAAAATGTTCATCTGACCCTGCACCAGCAGGATCGCGTTGTTGTCCGTTTGCGATCCGCCAATCAGAACGTAATTTCCTTTCGGCGCGTACTTCAAAGCATAGGCCGCTTGCATCTCGCCAATCTTCACGACCTGGTGCGAGACGTAAAGGTCGACGTCGGCATTGCGAATCAGACGATCGTAACTGATCACCGGCACGCCCTGCTTATGCGCGGCTTCGACGATCGACGCGGCGATTTGTCCGTTGTGGGGCGCGACGATCAAAACATCGACGCCCTGGGTCAGAAAAGTTTCGCACTGGTTGACCTGCGTCGAGTCGCTACCGTCCGCGACCAGCACCTGGCACTCGGCGCCGACTTCCTTGCAGCGCTGTTCGACCAACTGCTTGTCGCGCTGCCAGCGCTCCTCTTTCAGCGTGTCCATGGAAAAGCCTATGCGCACCGGGCCGGTGCCTTTGGCTCTCTTGCTGCCGTTGCCTTCGGGGCCTTTCACACACGCGACGCACAGAAAGACCATGGTCAGAGAAAAAAGAATCAGTTTCACTTGGGTTTTCATTCTTACCATCCTTCTTCGGCTTGGTTGTTGTCGCCTGGGCGCGGGGCACATAATACTATGAACCATGGATAAGGCCAGCAGTAAACCGCGATTTCCGCCGTACGGATACATTGGAATCGCGATCATGCTTGGTGCCGAGGGACTGCTATTCGGCGGGAATCAGTTCGTCGGCCATTGGTTCACGCCCGTGGTCTGGACCGGTTATATTCTTTTCGCGGACGCGCTCGTCTTCAAGCTCAAAGGGCGATCGCTGGTGATGGGTGAACGGCTGGAGTTCGTCATCATTGTTTTGGTTTCGATTGGCGGCTGGTGGCTGTGCGAGTTCTACAACGCGCCGCGTTTCTGGAAATCCGATCTCGAACTGTGGTGGCACTATCACAACCTCGAACCGAACCTGTTTTTGCGGCGCGTCGGTTACGACTGGGCGTTTGCGACCATCTTTCCGTTGCTGTTTTTGACCGCCGAGGTGTTTCGGGCATTGGTTTTCAAGCAGAAAAACCGAGGCGTCGCCATAAAGCTTTCAAAACCGTCGCTGATCGTGCTCGTGCTGCTGGGAGCAATCGGCGCGATCGCGCCGCTGATTTACCCTTCGGCCTGGCTGGCGCCGGTGATCTGGCTGTCATTCATTCTGTTGCTCGATCCTCTGAATGCGATGCGCGGCTGGCCGTCGATCACCGGCGATCTCTCTCGCGGCGACTGGCGACGGCTGTGGTCTTTGCTGGCGAGCGGTCTGGTGTGCGGCGTGCTGTGGGAGTTCTGGAACTATTGGGCGCTGTCAAAGTGGACTTACACTGTTCCTTACCTTGGCGACGTCAAGATTTTTGAGATGCCGGTGCTCGGCTTCCTGGGCTTTCCGCCGTTCGCGATCGAATGCTGGGCGATCTACATCTTCTGTCGCTCGCTGCTTAGCGCCAAACCCGATCAGCTTTCCAATACCATCTGGATTGAAACGAATGCGTAAAAACAATTCAAGAATATTTCTGGAGCGGCGATTACGCGATCGCGTTCTCGACCGCGCCGGAGTTACGCATACGCACCACGGCCATTGACCCCAAATCGAAATCAAACGTAGCGCTGCTCTCGAACGAAGCTATGTCACCGTTGTTTCTTGCGGTGATCGAAGCGACCGAGGAAGCGATTTACAATTCGCTGTTTGCCGCGACGACGACCAGCGGCCGTGGCCACACGGTGGAGGCACTTCCGCTTGATCGCACCCTGGAAATTCTGCGCAAGCATGGCGCGGTCTCGAAGTAAGCATCCTGGTTGAGAGTTCAAGCTTTAGCTTGCGTTTGTTCGCGGGCACAATCTAAAGATTGAACTCTAAACAAATCTTCGTTGACACTCGATCACTGAGTCACTAGAATACGCGCCACCCCAGAACACGGAGGACAATCGAGGTGACTTTCAAGATCCGCGTCGACCGAAAAAGTGTCGACTCGATGACCAGACAGATTACCGAACAGCTCCGAACTTTGATCGGCAGCGGCACGCTCGCTGTCGGAAGCGCGCTGCCGAGTGAGCGCACCCTGGCAGAATTGCTGGGCGTCGCCCGAAACGTCGTGCGCGGAAGTTACGAGTACCTTGAGAAAGCCGGCGTCGTGCAGCGGAATGGAAACAAGGGCCGAAGGGTGCGCGCCGCGCCTGCGCGAAGAAAGGCTGCGAGCAAGTTCTCAAAGAAGGTGGCGAAGAAACGCTAACTCCGTCCGGTTGCTCCGACGATCAGTCAAACGAAAACTTTCAACCTAAGTGGTTCGCAGCGCGGCTTCGTCACCCAGCGCAAGAATCTCTCTGCGGATCGCCGCGCGTTCGCCCAGCAAACGCAGAAAGGATCGACGGCGCATGACAAACAGCGCCAGCGCCAGAAAGCTGCCGGCAAACTCTTCTATCTTTTCAAAAAACCGAACGGCAATAAAGCCGGATGCAGGGCTCAGGATCAATGAAGCCACTGCCGCCAGCCAGCCTGCAAATCTCCACGAAATCAGCGCCACGACAATCCAGGTCAGGGGGAAAAACAGCATCGCGGAGATGATTTTGAAGGTCGAAAGCACGTCCTGCTCACGTCTGGCCAGGCGTCGCGACAAGAACCCCCCTAAGCGATAAGCCGGATAGTGAATTACCGCGCCGAACAAAGCGATGGGAGCCAGGAGGGCGCAAGTTACCATCTGGGCGATCAGCCTGAGAATAGTGTGCGCGGCTGTCGGAGGCAGTGACAGATCGGAAGGATCGATTCCCGCTTCCTTCAGTTCGTATTCAAAGCGCGCGATGCGAGCTTCGATCGCGTCGATTCGTTTCGGAGCCCGACTACGATAAAACGCATAGCCCTCGATAAAGCGTTGCCGCAA
The DNA here is from genome assembly GCA_035300785.1 of Pyrinomonadaceae bacterium. Lineage (GTDB taxonomy): Bacteria > Acidobacteriota > Blastocatellia > Pyrinomonadales > Pyrinomonadaceae > UBA11740. The sequence continues at coordinate 8,459 of DATGVD010000501.1, forward strand.
TTCAAGCGAGCGCGTCAGGAGTTGCTCTTCGTCAGGCTCGTCGACTTCCGCGGCAGAAAAAATTCGCTCGGCTCTCTCGATCAACGACAAAGCCTCTTCCTGTTCAGCGTGCAGGATGACGTCGCGCAAAGCATTCTCGACGCGGTCTGAAAGTTCGCGCACCGCTTCGCGCGGCGGCGTGCCGTCGGGCTCAAGCGCCACGGGCGCGACCGGCAGAGGTTCTCCGAAATACAACAGCGCCGAACTGCGAAACGTCGTCTTCTCAGTGTAATAAAGTCCGACAGGAACAATTTGTAAGTCGATCGCTTCGCCGGACGAGACGGCGCCCAGCGCGATGCGGGCCGCACCGGTCTTCAAAGGTTTCAAGCGCGGCTCGTTGTGCGAAACGCCTTCCGGGCAAATTCCAATCGTGCCGCCGCGCGCCAACAGCCGCCGCGCCGCGGCGAAGGTTTCGAGATTGCGCGATACATCCTGCCCCTCGTCCTGACGGCGATAGGCCGGCAGGGAATCAAGCGCGCGCACGAAATAACTTATGATTGGCATGCGAAACAGCGTCGCTTTGGCGACGAAGGAAACGCGGCGCGGCGCGAGACACAGCAGGAACACGGGATCGACCAGCGCATTTGGGTGATTGAGAACAAAGATTACCGGTGCGTCGCGAGGGACATTGTCGAGGCCGACTACTTCAATGCGGCGAAAATAAACGCGCAGGGCGAATTTGAGAATCGCGCAGGTGATTCGCCTGATCATGTTGTGTCAGCCAGACGGCGTTTAGAGTACCAACTTCAGTTGGGCATTCTCACGTGAACAGCCCGACTAAAGTCGGTACTCTGAACACCCCTCGGGCTTGTTGATCCTAAACGTCCGGCAGCCACTCCATTTGAAAATGCGTTCCGGTCTCGCTGGTGCGGACGAATCCCAGGCGCTCAAACAGACTGACCGCCTGGCTGAATCTGATGACGCGTAAACGCAGCGGCTTATTCGCAAGTCTGGCTTCGTCTTGTAACTGGCGGATGAGAAACGTTCCGATGCCGGTGTTCCGGTGCGCCGGCAGCAAGGCCACATCGACGCAGCGAATCTCATGATCGCGCCGCTCCACCGACAAGCGACCCGCAGATTGTCCTTCGCGCAAGACTATCTGATCGTCCGCCTGCTGGTACTCGCTCTGGTCAAGACGCTGTTGTGCCTCGAACTGCATATCGAGAAACTCGCCGATGCGATCTTCGTCCCAGCCGATTTCGCGCAGATCGCCTCCCCGGCTGCTCTTGAACAGTTCGAGCAGAAATCCTCCGTCTTCTGCGGTCGCCGGTCGCAGGCTGATCGAGTTCCAGTTGCGGATCTGAGTCATAGTGCGTGATTCTAATCGAACCAGTTCAGAGTTCAAGCTTTAGCTTGCGTTTTGTAATGGCAACCTAAAGGTTGAACTCTGAGCTCGCGGTCGCCATTCCAATCCAAAAGTGACATAATACGCACGCTTTCCCAAACAAATTTACTGAGACTCAGGAGAGGTTATTTTATGAAGCGTTTCTTTGCCGTCGCCATCAGTTTGCTTGCGCTCGCGTCGTTCGTGGTGGCGCAGGAGCGCCGGTTTACCATCGACGACCTTCTGAAGGTCCGCCGGGTTAGCGATCCACAGATGTCGCCAAAGGGTGATTTGGTTGCGTTCACGATCACCGACGTGGACAAAGTCGCCAACAAAAGCACGACTCAGATTTATCTGGTGCCACTCGGCGGCGGCGAGGTGCGCCAACTGACTAACGACGAGCATTCGTCGGCATCGCCGCGGTGGTCGCCGGACGGCGAGAAGCTCGCCTTTGTTTCGGCGCGCGACGGCGAAGATCAGATTTGGACGATCGATGTTTCCAACGGCACGCTGAAAAAAATTACCAGCCTCTCAACCGGCGCGGGTGGTCCGGTCTGGTCTCCCGACGGCAAATTACTGGCGTTCACTTCCGACGTTTATCCCGAATGCGAGAACGACGCGTGCAACAAACGCAAAGCCGAAGAGAAGGCGCAAAGCAAAGTGAAGGCGCACGTCGCGGATCGCCTGCTTTATCGCCACTGGAAATTTTGGCTCGACGGAATTCGCAGCCACGTCTTTGTCGTTTCATCGGCCGGCGGCGAAGCGCGCGATCTGACACCGGGCGATTACGACTCGCCGCCATTTAGTCTGGGCGGTATGACCGATTACGCGTTCTCGGCTGATTCAAAAGAGTTGGCCTTCGCCAGCAATCACGACAAGGTCGAAGCAACTTCTACTAACGGCGATATTTGGATCCTTTCAGTGCACGGCGGCGCGGCCAAGAACATCACCGCCGCAAATCACGGTTACGATGGCTCGCCGCGCTTTTCTGCCGACGGTAGATTCATTGCTTATCGATCACAGGCAACACCGGGTTACGAAAGCGATCGATTTCGCTTGACGCTCTATGATCGGAAGACCGGCCGCGCACAGTCGCTCAGCGAAAGCGTCGATTCCTGGATAGATGAATTCACTTTCAGTCCTGACAGCAAATGGATTTATTTCTCTGCGGAAGATCG
>DATGVD010000502.1:0-2014 GCA_035300785.1 Pyrinomonadaceae bacterium
CATCCACACGTCAACCAGCATCAAGTGATTGTCCGTGCCGCCGGAAACAATGCGCAGGCCCTGCTCTCGTAATTCCGCACAGAGCGCCTTCGCGTTCGCCAGAATCTGGCGCTGATATTCTTTGAAGTCATCGCGCAGTGCCTCGCCGAACGCGACGGCCTTCGCAGCGATGATGTGCACCAGCGGTCCACCCTGCACGCCGGGAAACAAACGCCGATCGATCTCCTTCGCATGTTCTTCTTTGCAAAGGATCAAACCTCCGCGCGGGCCGCGCAGGGTTTTGTGCGTCGTCGTGGTTACATAATCCGCCACCGGCACCGGCGACGGATGCAAGCCCGCGACGATCGGCCCGGCGATGTGCGCAATGTCCGCGAACATCCGCGCGCCGACGCTTTGCGCAATCTCGCCGATCCGTTTGAAGTCGATGATGCGAGGATAAGCTGACGCGCCGCACACCAGTAACTTTGGTTTGTGTTCTTCGGCGAGGCGTTGCAATTCGTCATAATCGATTGTTTCGGTTTCGCGCGCAACGCCATAGTCGAAAACCTTGTAGCTGAGACCGGAAAAGTTCAGCGGATGGCCGTGCGTCAAATGGCCGCCGTGCGCCAGACTCATCCCGAGAATCGTATCGCCGTACTGAATCGCCGCGAGATAGACGGACATGTTCGCTTGCGCCCCGCTATGCGGTTGCACATTCGCGTGATCAGCGCCGAACAATTCTTTCGCGCGATCGATCGCGGTCTGCTCGACGACGTCACTCCATTCGCAGCCACCATAGTAGCGCTTGCCGGGATAGCCCTCAGCGTATTTGTTGGTGAACACTGAGCCCGCGGCTTCGAGCACAGCTTCGCTGACAAAATTTTCGCTGGCGATTAGCTCGAGGCCGTTTGCCTGGCGCGCGACTTCGCGGTCGATGGCGTTAGCGATCAGCGGATCGACTTCAGCGAGTGGAGCGTTGAGTTTGTCATTCATCACTTCTTTTCCGATCAATTAGCCACAGAGGCGGAACATTTTCGATTTGTCATTTGTCATTATTCCATCGGAGCCGAACGCTCAACACGCTGGAAACCCATTCTTGCTCGCCCCCAAATGGCAAATGAAAGATATGAAATTATATGAAATGACAAATGGAAAATCCGTCTCTTCTTCCCGGCATCTCAGGCTATTTCACGGCCTGGTGAGCGAGTTCTTCCTGCTCGATCTCGCGAATCTTTTGCACGCGCCGCGCATGGCGGCCACCGTCAAACTTTGCGGCAAACCAGGCCCGGACGATTTTGGAAAGCTCTTCGAAGGGCGTGAAGCGCGCAGCGAGCGATAACACATTCGCGTCGTTGTGCTCACGTGCGAGGCGAGCTATCTCTTCGTTCCAGGCAACCGCGGCGCGCACTCCCGGCACTTTGTTCGCGGCGATCGCCATGCCTGTGCCCGAGCCACAGACGAGCAGACCCTGGCCGACGTGGCCGCTGGCGACTTCGTCGGCGACCTTGCGCGCGTAGTCGGGATAATCGACCGCCTCTTCCGAAACCGTGCCGAGGTCTTCGTACTGAATTCCGAGCTCGTCGAGCAGCGGTTTCAGACGCTCCTTTTCTTCATAACCGGCGTGATCGCTGGCGATTGCTATCTTCATTTTACGGACTCGCTTTTTAGAGAATGATTTGCAAGGCGATGGTACCTCACGCGTTGTGATCGCTGCAACGATACGAAAGCGGTGTATAGAGTACCGACTTTAGTCGGGTCTTACTTAGCGAATGGACGCCCGATTGAACGACCGAATGCCCGACTGAAGTCGGCACTCTAAACGCCTGTCGGTTGCGTTCATCCTCACCGCTAAGCGAGAATGTTTCGTCATGCGCTGGTCCCAATACTTTGTTCCGACCCTGCGCGAAGACCCGGCTGACGCCGAGGTCGTTTCGCACAAGCTTTTGCTGCGCGCCGGCATCGTGCGCCAACTTTCCGCGGGCATCTATTCTTATCTGCCGCTCGGCCAGCGCATTGCTTTAAAGGTCATGCAGAT
>DATGVD010000503.1:0-7878 GCA_035300785.1 Pyrinomonadaceae bacterium
AATGCCGCCGCTGAACGGTTCGTAGGCCCCGCCGAACCGAACCTGGTAAGTGCCAGCGTCGTCGTTTGGGGTACGCGCTTCTACGCGCAGGATCAAAACCTGGCGCGAGCGCAGGTAAAAGCCTTTCGTGACTTCGGACGACAGCGCGTTGCCGCCCGCATACATCGTGATCTTCATGATCGGCCGGAAAGTGATGGCCGTGAAAATGTCTATGTCGCCGTTCAGATTCCGGCTGCTCAAAGTAACCAGCAAATCGCCGGGCACGCCCTCGAACGCATAGAAGTGCCGCGTCAGTCTTGGGTCACCCAAGTCCAGCGCCGCAATCCGTCCGTTGATTTCGTTTGAGAGAACCGGAGTCGGCAGGCTTTGATCAGTGGACTGCGCGGCCGCGGTCCGCGTAATAGCGAGCAAAACCAGAAACAGCGCGGTGACGAAATAGCGTTGGAACTTCACGATGATCACACGAGGCAAATCGAGTTGGTAGATTACCAGATTTAAGCCCAGGATCGAACTGGAAAAGCCGCCACGAGTGATCGAACTGATCGCGCCGAAGGAGGACTCGAGCTCAGCCTTTCTCCTAAGCTACTGCGCATCAGGAAGTTTCGTACAACCGGCTCCGTCAGCGTAATTTGCGAATCTTCTCCCTCGTAATCGTAATGGTGTGACCGTATGGCAGGCCTGAGAAGCCCGCTGCACAGGAAGCCAAGGTCGAAGCAAGTTACGCCGCCGCGCGCGTTGATCGGGCCAACTCTGTCAAGTAGTGGTCAGTGGCAACTTCGACCGCTCCACCCAATCCTGCCCCTGTGGGTTGTCCTGGTTCGATGGACCAGTTAGACAACCGTCCGGCCATCGTCTGTGCCACGACTGCCTCGAGTGACTTCCGGATAAGCGACCAGCCATGGACGATTCGTCCACTTATCACTACTCGGGACACGCCCAAGCCGGTGATCAGATTGCTGATGCCGATCCCGAGATTTTCACCGATTCGCGCCAGTGCGGTTTGTGCTCGCAATTCTCCCTCACGGGCCCGCGCAACTATCTGGATAAATCGCGGCGGCGTCTCACCTTTGGCATTGCCGCCTGCGGCCAAATAGATCGAGGCGGCGCCAGCGGCTGAGGCATAGACTTCCCAGCAACCGCGATTTCCACAGGCGCACAGATCGCCGCCGGCGACAATTGTCATGTGACCAAACTCACCGAGCAAGCCGCGATCGGTTCCGCTTCCTCGATAAACCTCACCGCCCAATACCAACCCGACGCCGATACCGGTACCCGCGCGGACCAAAATGAAATTGTCTTCGGCTCCAGTCGTGGGGGCGCGCAAGAGACGCCGCGCTTCGTAGATCGCCGCGGCAGTCGCGTCGTTTTCGACAATGACCGGCACTCCTTTTCCGGAGTTAGGCGAACCTGGGTCATTCTCGATCAACGCATCGGCTACTGGAACGTCACGCCAACCAAGATGCGGAGCAAGCAGCAGCTTTCTTCGTCCGGCATCGGTGGGACCGGGGACGCTTACGCCTATCGAGACTAACGAACGTTCCGGCAATGAAGCCCGCAGCCGCCCCACAACCGATCTTATTTGCTCCAGCGCATTGTTTGAATCAGAGGGCGTGTCGAACGATTCTTCAGCCAGCATTCGCCCATCGGTAATCGCGGCGCCTACCTGCGTTCGGCGCACACCTATGTTGACTCCGATAAAAAACGAGCGGTCGCTGCTAAGGGTGAGCCCAATCGGAGGTCTACCGCGCCGGTGTACCGCCGCCTCTTCCGGGGCTGATTCGCGCAAGACGCCCGAAGCAATCAAGGGCGAAACAATCCCAGATACCGTGCTACGGTTAACTTCCAGTCGCCTGGCCAGATCAACTCTCGAGATTGGTTGCGTGGCCCGCACAATCCGTAACACGGTACGCACGGTATTACCTGAGAGACGGGATGAAGCCTGAGACAAGTCTCTGCGGCCCGTTGCGGGACGCAAGGCAAGCTTGCCCTTAACGATCGGTTGATCGCTCAAGTCATCGACCGCCTCGCCGGAATTACATCGAGTTAGCGACATCTTTGTCCGGCTCTTTTGTTGAGCGAGTAGACGGCCTGCTTCGCTGGGGACGAAACCGAGATCAGCAATCGCCCTCTCGACGCGCGCCCGCGTCTCGGCTTTAACGTCTCTCGATTCGTTAACTACCCGAGAGACAGTCATTGTCGAAACACCCGCCAGTCGCGCAACGTCACGTAAAGTCGGCATGAAATCTAATCCTCCTGGAACTACTTTCTTCAAATCCTCTGTTTGAAACATGCAACCGATAGGCCAGCACTCGCCATCGATAACGTTCGAATCCCCTCTCCCTTTGGAAGAGGGAGTTATTCCTGTGCGCCAACTAGAAGCTGGAACTCACGGTACGAAATGATGATACACGCACCGTGTTACGACCGGATGAATTCTTGCTGCTTGAGAGCATTTGATTTGGTGCCCGCACAACGTTTCCGTAGATGTGGAAAGACATAGAGACGATTTTGTAGGCTTGCGGCTTTGACGGAGTGTAAAAATGGGTCAAGGTTCGATGTGATCGCCGTTGATATAACGCTGCGTGAGCGCAAGACGCTTCTCGTAAGCTTCGCGGACGATTTGTATATCTTCAAGAAACCGAGGCAGTTCTTCCAGCAGGAGTGCCTGTGGCCCATCGACCAGCGCCTCACGCGGGGCGGGGTGGAAATCCACCAGAATCATGTTCGCCCCGGCGATGACGCCTTGAGCCGTCACATGCATGACGTCAAGAATCCCTTCCGGGCCCGCCCGGCGCGATCCAACTGCATGCGAAGGATCGACGCACACCGGCATGCGCGTCAGAGCTTTCACTACCGGGACATGACCAAAATCGCTGAGGTTCCGATGTGGATCGGCGAGGTTCGACTTAACACCCCTGAGTCCGAAGATTACTTTTCGATTCCCTTCGGTGGCCAGATACTCGGCCGCGTTCAACGACTCGCTTAAAGTGATGCCGAATCCGCGTTTGAGCAAGACCGGATAATCCTTCTGTCGCCCAACGATCTTAAGCAGCTCGAAGTTCTGTGTATTGCGTGTGCCGATCTGCAGCATCACTCCGGTAGGTTCACCCGTTTCCCGAAGAGCGTCGTTGATCTCATCAATCTGCGATTCGTGGGTGACCTCCATCGCGATTACTTTGATTCCATACTCTCCGGCCAACTCGAACACGTAAGGCAGACACGTTTTGCCGTGACCCTGAAAAGAGTAAGGGCTGGTGCGCGGTTTATACGCTCCCATCCGCGTGCAAACCTGACCGTGGGCGCGCAAAGCTCGCATCATTGTCTCGACATTCTCAGGCGTGTCGACCGCGCACAAACCGGCGAAGACGTGCAAGGTGTCCTGGCCGAAACGCAATCCCTGATAATCGAAATGCGCGGAACGGCCATCGTCATGGTGTCGGCCCAGCACCCGATACTCTTCAGAAACCCGCACCACCCGTTCGACGCCTGGCAGCGCCTTCATCTCATCGACAGGGATCGAGGACGTGTTACCAATCAGATAAATCTCGGTGACCGAGTGCTCTGCGCCCTGCTCACTATGAACGCGAACCTGGATATCCGGCAGTCGAGAAAGCCTAGCCAACAGCAGTTGATAAGCATCGCTTTCCGGCTTGATGTCTGGCGTCAGGATTAGGATCATCGCGGTTCAGCTACTGGGAACGCGGGCACCCTCGCCCGCAACCGTGGCGGTACCCTCACAGTTTTCCTCTATTACTCGACTTTCAGACATCACTGGTTCGCGATCTTAGCATCGATGCGGGCGGGGGCGCCCGCGTTCCCAGCATGGAGTTGGCCCCTGTCTAACTGACCGGCACAACCGCAGTTCGATAAGCGCCCAGGACGCGGGTCTCGACTCGACGCTCACGCAGCTCGCTCAACGCCGAGGTAATTTCGACGTCTTCGAGAGAGCCGGGCAAGTCAAGATAAAAGCAGTATTCCCATGGCCGCCCTTTCACGGGCCGACCCTGAATCTTTAACAAGTCGATGCCACGCCGCGCGAAAGGTTCGAGCGCATCGTGCAGCGCGCCCGGCTGATGCGGCAGCTCGATCACCAGAGAGATCTTGTCAGCCTCGTCCGACAATCTCTCTTCGGTGGTTAGCAACAGAAAGCGCGTGTAATTTTCGCGGCCGTCTTCCAGATGTTCGCGCAGGATCACTCCGCCGTATTGTTTAGCCGCGCCTTTGCCCGCTATAGCCGCGCGGGTCTGATCGCCGTCCGCCATGATTTGGGCCACGCTGCCGGCGGTGTCCTCAGCGGCGATGCGACGAATCTGCGGGTTAGCCGCGAGAAATCGCCGGCATTGATCCAGCGCCACCGGATGGGACTCGACCGTCTTGATTTCGGCGAACGAGGCGCCGGGACAACCGATCAAATAATGTGTGATCGGAATGATTACTTCGCCGGAAATGAACAGCTTGCTATCCAGGAGCAGGTCGTAGCACGCGTGCACGAACCCGGCCAGACTGTTTTCGATCGGCGCCAGGATACAGTCGGCGGACTGATCGTTGATTGCCTCGAACAGAGATTCGAAGCTCGGTCGCGGTACGAGCGTGATTTCCTCACCGAGAAGCTTGATCGCCGCTTCTTCACTGAACGCTCCCCGCGCGCCCTGAAAAGCGACGCGCCGCAACCCGTTCCCTTCTCCCGGGAATCGTGGTGCGATCGATTCACGACTGGGCTGGTTGGCGAGATTCTGAATGCGCCGGGACTCATGAATGATTGCGCGGTAGAGTTCTACGACAGCCCGATCGTCCAGCGGCCCTTCGTTCGCCTCGCACAAGCGTTCGATCACTTCGCGCTCGCGCGTGTGATCACAAAGCGACGCGCCCGCTTGTTTCTTTGACTCGCCAACCTTCAGAGCAATGCGCGCCCGCTCGTTGAGCAGGCGGAGCAGCTCGCCATCCAGCTCATCAATCCGCGCCCGCCAATCGTCTATGCTCATCTCAGACCCTTAGGTAATTTCTGTCGTCATCAATAACGGGGTAGTTAACGGGCGTATAGAGTACCAACTTTAGTTGGGCTCTTCTCGCTCAAATAAAAGCCTGACTGAAGTCGGTAGTCTGAACACCTGTAATCAAAGTGGCCCGCTAGTCGGTGACCGCGCCGAGGCTGCTGCTCGATACCTGTCCAGCATACTTTGCCAGCACGCCCCGACGGTAGCGCGGAGCCGGCGGTCGCCAGGCGGCGCGCCGGTCTACCAGCTCAGCCTCCGCGACGTTCAATTGCAGCAGCCGCGACTCGGCGTCGATCGTGATCGAGTCTCCTTCCTCAACCAGCGCAATCGCTCCGCCCACCGCGGCTTCGGGCGCGACATGCCCCACAACCATACCGTACGTCCCGCCAGAAAATCGACCATCGGTAATCAGCGCCACTGAGTCCCCCAGACCAGCGCCGATGATTGCCGAAGTAGGCGCGAGCATTTCGCGCATGCCGGGGCCGCCTTTGGGACCTTCATAACGAATCACGAGCACATCGCCGCTCTTTATTTGGCCACTGAGTATTGCTTGCTGGCAACCCTCTTCCGACTCGAACACGCGGGCCGGGCCGGTGATTTTGGGATTCTTCACGCCGGTGATCTTGGCGACCGCGCCTTCGGTCGCGAGATTGCCCTTCAGGATCGCCAGGTGACCTTGCGCGTAAAGTGGATCACCCCATCTTCGGATCACGTCCTGATCGGAACGCGGTTCGTTCGACACATCTTTCAGCACCTCTGCGATCGGTTCTCCGGTAATCGTGAGGGCATCGCCATGCAGTCGTCCATGGACCAATAGCATCTTCATGACCTGCGGAATGCCGCCTGCGCGGTGCAGGTCGGTCGCGACGTAGCGGCCGGATGGTTTCAGGTCGCAGAGCACCGGAGTGCGAGCGCGAATCTCTTCAAAATCATCGATGGACAAAGGCACCTCGGCGGCGTGCGCGATAGCGAGTAGATGCAGCACCGCGTTCGTCGAACCGCCAACCGCCATCACCACCGCGATTGCATTCTCAAAAGCCTGGCGGGTGAGAATATCGCGCGGCAGGATTTGTTTGTGAATCGCCTGGGCTAAAACACCAGCACTCCGCGCCGCGTTCTCAGTCGCCTCTGTTTCTTCCGCGGCCACCGTTGACGAGTAGGGCAAGCTCAGACCCATAGCCTCAATCGCCGCGGACATCGTATTAGCCGTGAACATTCCGCCGCATGACCCGGCGCCGGGACAGGCGCGGCGTTCGACTTCCAACAGATCGTCCGCGCTGATCCGCTTCGCGCAGTATTGGCCCACGGCTTCAAACGCGCTCACGATGGTCAGGTCAAGGCCCTCGTAATGGCCGGGCTTAATCGTGCCGCCATAAACAAAGATCGCTGGAATGTTTAGCCGGGCAATCCCGATCATCGCGCCCGGCATATTCTTGTCGCAACCTCCGATCGCGACCAGCCCGTCGACACTCGCTGCCTGGCAAACCGTCTCAATTGAATCGGCAATCACTTCACGCGACACCAGACTGTACTTCATCCCTTCGGTGCCCATCGAGATGCCGTCGCTCACGGTAATCGTGCCAAAGCTTTGCGGCATAGTGCCAGCGGCTCGCAAAGCATCGATGGCGCGGTCAGCCAGGCGATTCAGGTTCAGGTTGCAGGGCGTGATCGTGCTGTAACCGTTAGCCACTCCGACGATGGGCTTGTCGAAATCCGCATCGCCAAAACCCGTCGCTCGCAGCATCGAACGGTTCGGCGTGCGCTCGATTCCCTGAGTCACGGCCCTGCTCCTTCTGTTGTCAGCCATTCTTGTTCCAACTCTCTCGGGTCATTGGATTGGAATCAAACCAGCTTCATTGAAGACCAGGGCCGAGCCGTTGGTTTCGTCAAGTTGCGGCAAGACCGGGTGTAACCACTCTCTATAGGAAGGATCGCGACCAGAAACGGCGGCAAAGAATGCTTGTTGAATTCGGTGCGTCACAGGGCCACGAGCACCGCCACCGATTTTCGTCCCGTCCACTTCCCTGATTGGCGTCACTTCGGCGGCCGTTCCCGTAAAGAATGCTTCATCGGCGGCGAGCAATTCCGGCAATGAGAGTGCACGGACCTGGACACCGAACCCGAGTTCGCCCGCGATCCGCAAGATTGAATCGCGCGTGATCCCGGGCAGGATTGAATGCCGCTGGTCATTTGTGATAACTCGATCGTCGCGGACCAGGAACAGATTTTCGCCTGAGCCTTCGGCGAGATGGCCTTCGGCGTCCAGCAGCAAGGCTTCGGCGTAACCACGATCGAGTGCATCGCGCAGGGCCAGCACTGAGTTGATGTACTGACCGCAGGCCTTGGCCTTTGTCGGCATCATGCTGGAGTGGAACTTGCGCCAGGGAGAGACGGTAATAGAAACGCCTTTCTCGAGTCCCTCAGTGCCGAGATATGTCTCCCAGGGCCAGGCAAGAATTGCCACCTCGACCGGGCAGGCGCGCGGATTCAGACCCAGGCTGTTACTGCCGTAGTAGCAGAGGGGACGGATGTAACAATCGCGAAAGTCATTGCGCCGCACAACCTCGCAGATGGCTTCGGCCAGTTCACCGGCGTTGAAAGGAATCGGCATCCCACAACTTTCGGCCGAGGCATAGAGGCGATCCAGATGGGCGTCGAGCCGAAAGACCGCCGGCCCTCTCGGCGTTTCGTAGCAGCGCACGCCTTCGAAGACGCCGGTTCCGTAATGCAGCGCGTGGGCCGAAACATGCGTGGTGGCATTCGCCCAAAGAATCATGCCGCCATTCATCCAAACCCATTTGCTTTGAGCGAAGGACACAGCCGCCTCTTCTAATTTCTGGCTTTGTCTACCAGGCGTCCTGCGGCCAGCCAGGGCATCATTTCG
>DATGVD010000504.1:0-2175 GCA_035300785.1 Pyrinomonadaceae bacterium
GAGCCGGTTAGTACTGGGAACGCGGGCGCCCTCGCCCGCTATGAGCGCGAAGCGCGAACACAGCTACAGCGTCCAGGAGGTTGAGATTGAGCGTGCTGCACACGCTATGCGGGCGAGGGCGCCCGCGCTCCCAGTACTAGCTTGTCTGTTCCTGCCATACCACTTTTTGGGCAAGGCCGCGGCGGAATATTGGTCAGATTAGAAAACGTCGTCGTTAGTACAAGATTTTCCAGCGCGAATGGAAATCGAGGCGGCGCATCGAACCATGAGCTGAGTTTGCGCATCTCATGACTCTACCCGACAATATCTCACGCAAAGGCGGTTCATGAAGAGTCTTAGAGTTCATATTGTAATAATCATGGCTGCGCTCGCTGTCCTTGTGGGTGCTGTGTCTTTGGCCACTCAGAGTAGCCACGGTCAACCACAACATCCGAAAAGCGGACCTGCTGTGAAGCCGACAGTCCACATATCAGACCGGAATACTACCGAGAAAAGCGCAGTATCTGCGTTTGTCGACGCTGCAGCGAAAAACGCCACGCTCGAGAATGAATTGAGCTGGACGTTTGGTGGTAAACAACAACGCGGTTGGTATCTCTACGATTTGCTGGTCGGCCGGACTTTGAATACTCGCAATCAGGCTGACTCAAATGACTTCGCCGCCGCGCTCGCGACTTGGCAACAGAATAAGAGATTGAATCCTGACGGCATGCTTAACGAAGAGTCGTTTATGGCGATGGTGTCTGAATGGCAGAACAACCGCCTCAAGAACCGCGCGCCCGCCGAACCCGGTCAGTTGATTACCGCTCCATCGTCGGATTTTTACGATCCCGAACGAACAGCCGAACTTCGCCAGGTCGAACGCAGCACCTACGCAGCTTACAAACAGATGATTGCCGCAGCCATCGCTGACCCTACGCTAAAGCTTGCTCACACGGAGTCAGGCGAACTCGCGTCCACGGAGAAATACTTCAAGATCGTTTCGGCTTTTCGCTCGCGGGAGTATCAGGACCAGTTGCGTCGCCAGTCGCCAAATGCCAGCAGCGCCGGACTTGCAGTTAACAGTCCGCATTTTACAGGTCGGGCGTTGGACGTTTATGTAGGTGGCGATCCGGTTGATACGAAGGATTCAAACCGCGCCATCCAAGTTAAGACGCCGGTCTATCAGTGGCTGGTGCTCAACGCCGAGCGCTTCGGTTTTCGTCCCTACTTTTACGAGCCATGGCACTGGGAGTATGTGAAGTAAGAGTGTTGGTAAGAATGATTTCTGAGAGAGCTTCTCTCTACTTCCACTCACCCACCAAAACAAACGGCGCCCAGTAGAAAGGCGCGCTGTATTTCTTGCCATTGATCATCGCCAGTTGCGCATCACGCAAAGCGACCGAAGGAGTGTTAGCTGAAGATCCCAGCAAACGCCGATAGAAATCCGTCATCAAGTCGGCGGTTGATTTGTCGGCCACTGACCAAAGGCTCACGCCGACGGTGGGCGCGCCCGCGTACATGAATGCGCGCGTCAGACCGATGACGCCTTCGCCGCGTTTTTCTTTGCCCAGTCCCGTCTCGCACGCCGAAAGCATCACCAGCGAATTTCCCAACTTCAGGTTGAAGATCTCGTCGGTGCGCAGAAAACCGTCGCCCGTTTTGTTGCCCACCAGCGACAGAACTACGCCGGTGAACTGTGGGCGTTCGGCATCGAGCAATCCGTGTGTGGCGATATGCACGACGCGATAATTGCTGACGTCGCGACCACGCACGTTATCTTCGCTGGCAGTCAAATCGGTCCACACATCAGGTTGATTACCACCGGCGCTGGCGATCTTTGCAATCTCCTGTGCTTCGACGCGCGTTCCGGCCAGTCGCGCGAGCTGCATTCCAACCGGCGTCTGGCCACCGCTCCCAGCCACGTCGCTGACGGCGCTCGCCAAACCTAAACCGAGGCCGCGCGCTTCGCCGGAAGTCTGGACGGCCATGCCACCGTTTAGGCGCGGATCGTCGGCGCGGAAAATCGGATCGGCAATCAGCAAGATTTTCTTTGAGCCCTCCCTCACCGCCCCACCCCAGCCGGGCTGCCCGGCCGGGGACCCCGGGGTCGGGCTAGTGCCCCGAATCGCCGCGATCACCGAAGCTGACGGAGCGTAAACGACTTCGTTTGTCTTGATAAGATAATTGAGCGACGCG
>DATGVD010000505.1:0-2677 GCA_035300785.1 Pyrinomonadaceae bacterium
TGCCGCGAAGTCTGAAAGTGAAAGGCGCGACCGGCAAGCATATCCTGAAGCGCGCGCTCGAGTCCGTGCTGCCAAAGGACGTCTTGTACCAGCCGAAGCGCGGATTTGGCGCGCCCACGCGCGAGTGGTTTCGTGGTCCCGAGGGCGAAAGCCTGGTCCGGCAAATGTTGAATTCATCGATCCGCAAACGCAATTTCTTTGATTATGGATTCATCGAGCGCCTGGCCGATGAACACCGGCGCGAACAGTACGACTGGAGCGCGAACCTCTGGTGCCTGCTGAACCTGAGCGTTTGGTATGCCCGCTGGATTGGCGGGAAGTCATAACGATCCACGAAACCACACGAAAATGTGCGAATCAACAAGACTAACTTCGTGTGATTTCGTGGATCGGTTTTGTTGAAGGCTTAGAATGGAAGAACTCGAAGGAACCAGTCGGACTGTTGAGTCACGCGAAGAGCCCGCATACGGAAGTTTCAAATCCGGCGTGGCGTTGACATTCGCCACGCGCATTTTGATGTTCGTGGGCGGCGTTGGATCCAGCGTCGTCGTCGCGCGCTGGCTGGGCCCGGAAGGTCTCGGAACCCTGGCAGTTCTGAACGTCACCGTGGCGCTGGCTCTGCAGATCGGCTGCGGCGGGCTGCCGTCGGCAAACACTTACTTCATCGCCCGGGATCGCCGGACGCTGGGACCGGTTTGGGCGAACGCCATCATCTTTGCTTTGACCGGCGGTTCTCTGCTGGCGTTGTTGGTGGTGGCATTAGCGGGGCTTAGACCCGCGCTGTTCGGCGGAGTTTCCACGAACCTCCTGGCCATTGCCGCGATCTCGGTTCCATTTCAACTGCTGACTTTGCTGGGACTCAACGTGCTGCTCGCGATGGATCGAATCGGGCTGATGAATTTGCTGGATTCGATGGCGCCGGTTCTCGCGCTGTTCATCGCGATCGTGGTGCTTGTGATCTTGCGAGCAAACCTGACGATGCTCGTTTCACTCAATACGGTCGCGGCGATTGTGTTGAGTTTGAGTTTGCTGCTGACAGTTGCGCGGCTGTTCGCGCGACAGAAGGAGCGGCGTTCCTGCCGTCCGGATTTTTCTTTACTCAAGGAGATGCTTGTTTACGGCGTGAAGTTCTACACTTCGATCATGGCCAGCGTTGTAATCTTTCGATCTGACCTGCTGATCGTCAATCATTTTCGCGGCGCGGTCGAAGCGGGAGTGTATGCGGTGGCCTCGCAGGTATCGTTCTTGCTGCTGCTTATGCCCGGTGTCATGGCGAGCATGTTGTTCCCGCGCGTCGCTTCGCGACAGGATCCCCGCGGCGAGTTCGCCGTCAGGGTCACGCGGCACGCATCGGCTGTGATGTTCGCGATTTGCATCGCGGCGGCGGCGGCTTCATTCGGGTTGCCGCTGGTTTATGGTGTACGTTTCGCCGACTCAACGCTTCAGTTGCTGATTCTTCTGCCCGGGATCTATCTGGTCGGAATTGAATCGGTGCTGGTGCAGCATTTCACCGGAACGGGATTGCCCGCCGTGATTCCCGTCTTCTGGCTAATCACGCTGGCGATCAATGTCGGGCTGAATCTGGCGCTGGTGCCGGCGTTTGGCGCGCGCGCCGCGGCGGCGATCTCAACGCTCAGTTACGCGCTGATCCTGGGCCTCGTGCTGGTTTACTTTTGCGCGAAGACCGGACGGCGAGTCGGCGAAATATTCCTGCCGCGTCGCGATGAATTGCGCGAGTTGTTCTCGCTGCCTCGGCGAGGTATTTTCTCAAAATCGAATTAGTGGACGAAATCAAGCAAGCAGAGATCGAGGATTTGTGGGGTTACGCCAAGCGCTTGCGCTTCGTGCGTGACGCGATTAGCTTGGCGTTTCCGGAACGCGCCGGCGCGTCACTGCGCGTGCTCGACGTGGGGTGCGGCAATGGCTCGCAACTGGCGCTGCCGCTGGCGATCGGCACTGGTGTTCAACTCGTTGGGATTGATACTGACAGCCGCTCAATCGAACATGCCAGGCGGCTGGTTGGCGATCGGGCGAATATTAGATTTTGCGGCGGGCGAGTGGAAGACTTGATCGAGGCTGAGCCGTTTGATGTCGTGATTCTTTCGGAGGTGCTCGAACACTTGCAGCGACCGGTAGAAATGCTGACAGCCGGCGCGCGTTTGATGAGCAGCAACGGCATCTTGATCGTCACCGTGCCCAACGGCTATGGTGAATTTGAAATCGATTCGTGGATCTTTCGCACCCTGCGATTGCAACGAGTTGTCGATGCGCTCACGCAGCAGCGCGAAGTCCCGAGCGCGACTGACAATCACGAGAGCGGCCATATTCAGTTCTTTACGCGCGGCCGGCTGCGAAAGTTGTTTGACGCAGCCGGGTTGGTCGCGCTCAACGAAGGCGCCGGAAGTTTTCTCGCCGGCCCGATCGCGGGTCATTTGGTTGGCCGCTCACCGCGACTGATTGATTGGAATGCCAGAATCACCAACCGTCTGCCTTTCATTCTTGCCAGTGCCTGGTATTTCGTTCTGCGACATCGGCGATCAGAAACGGTCGGTGATTCAGTATGAAGGCAGTCTTGCTGGTTTTGAGCGGCGATCCCGAGAGTGCACGCGAACGCGTGCACGAACTCTATCCGGGAGCAGAATTCGATAGGCTCTCGCGCGCTGAGGTTGAAAACTCG
>DATGVD010000506.1:0-2616 GCA_035300785.1 Pyrinomonadaceae bacterium
CGCCGTACATCGCGGAAAAGAATTGAAAAATCATGGCGCCCATCCACCACGCTTTCGTCGATTCACTCGACGACGTAGGCAGGCGCAGCCAACGAATCACCGGCCCCTGGGCCATGAAGAGCATCGTCGCGAACAAAATCAGAAACGGCACGAGTCGCGCGAAGGTCGCTGACGGTGTGGCGATCAACAACCACGCGCCAAAGCCGCCGCCGACGACGCTTATCGCGCCGAGCCGCATCAGGATCAGCGAGCTGTCTGTCATCTCGCGACGGTATCCGAACAGTCCGCCAAACAAACCCGGCCACAGGGCGACGGTGCAGGTCGCATTCGCAATTTTGGGATCCGTCCCTAACCAAATCAAGAGGGGAAACACGAGCAACATGCCGCCGCCGGCGATCGAGTTCACCACGCCCGCAAAAAAAGCGGCGATGAACATCAGGGCGGCGTGACTGAACGACATGCGCGATAGGATAAGGCGCGAAGGGCAAAGAGCAAAGCGCTAAGGGCAAAGAGCTAAGGGCGACGAGCAGAGGGCGACGAGCATTTCGCCGCCGCTTAGCGCTTAGCCCTTTGCTCCTAGCCCTTCGCCCTTCGCTCTTTGCCCTTAGCTCTTTGCTCCTGGCCCCTTTGCGCTTTGCCCTGCCGTGCTAGAATGCCTTCGCAATTCAACGAATCCATTCAGGAGTGAAACATGTCAGACGTATCAATTCGTCCGAAACCAAACGGACCTTATCTGGTCGAAGGACCGGTCGACATTTACGACACCGCAGGAAACAAGATCGCCACCGACAATCGCCCGAAGATCGCTTTATGCCGGTGCGGCGCTTCGTCGAACAAACCTTTCTGTGACGGCACTCACAGCCAAATTGGTTTTCAAGCGGCTGAGACAATTAATCCAGAGAGCGCTGAGGACAGGCTGGAGTAGCCTCTCCCCCAACTGGCTCTAGAGAGATTTCATTCGTGCCGTTTCCTGTGTGATTCGTGGATCGAGTCTTGCTCGCAGCGAACGTCCACGAAATCACACGAATGAGCACGAAGAAGTACGCATTATGATGCGCCGCCTTTTCCTGGTCATCGGCCCATTTGTCGCGCTGTCAATCTTCAGTGTTTGTCCCGGTTCGTCAGCGCTGCTATCGATTCCCGAAAGCACCCAAACGCTGCGCGTGATGACTTACAACATCCACGTCGGCGTCGGCATGGACAAGAAGCTGGATTTGCCGCGGGTCGCCTCGGTCATCAACGCTCAGCATCCCGACCTGGTCGGCTTGCAGGAAGTCGATCGCGGCGTCCAGCGCACTCAGCGCATCGACGAGATCGCCGAGATTGCAAAGCTGACGCGCATGGATTATGCCTTCGCGTTCAATCTGCGCTATCAGGGCGGGCAATACGGCGTCGCGATTCTCTCTCGCTTTCCGATCAGGGCGACCGACCATCGCCTCTATCAAAACACCCGCGAGGCTGAGAGCCGCGGCTTTATTCGCGCCGAAGTGAGCGTCCGCGGCCGTCTGCTGAGCTTTGTTACCACGCATCTGGATTACCAGTACGAAGACGGCCGCCTGTTCGAAGCTCAACAGCTCTTGAGGGCGCTGAAAGATATCAGGAGTCCGCTAATCGTCGTCGGCGATTTTAACGACATCGCTGCGGGCCAGGCTTACCAGTTGATGCGATATCAATTCAGCGACGCGTGGACTGAAAATCGCGGTGCCGATGAAGGCTTCAGCTATCCCGCGGATAAGCCCGCCAAGCGAATCGATTACATTTTCTTTCGGGCGACCGATCCCGTGCGAACAAAGCGCGCGTGGATAGTCAACACGCTGGCATCTGATCACGTTCCGGTTGTTGCTGATCTGGAGATTGAAAAGCATTAGTCGCCTCCGTGGCGCAGTAATGCTGTGGCGCCGAACCGGGGCAGTAGCCCGACCGTAAGGGAGGGCGTGTCAGAACCCGGAGCGGTAGTGATGGGATCATGCACTCAACTTGAGCTTTGCATCCGCTCGCGCTTCGGTAACGCGCGCCCTCCCTTACGGTCGGGCTACTGCCCCGGCCTTGAATGGCCACTCGCCCCTCATGCGTGAGCGGATAAAGTAGATAGTGAGACCGACGACGACGAGGATGGCAGCGTAGCGTATCTCCTTCAGAAAATTCTTGCGTGAGATAAGCACGTAAATGAAGCCACCGAGTGCGACCAGGGCCGGCAGCGGATAAAGCCACATCCGAAACGGGCGCGGCAAGTCGGGCCGGCGCACGCGCAAGACGATCACGCCGCCGATCTGCGCGAGGAACTGCACCAGAATGCGAATCACGACGAGCGCCGCGATTACGTCGGCCAGCCGGAAGAAACAGAAGAGCGTTGCGATTGCGCCCATCACCAGCAGAGAGACATAAGGAAAGCGATGGCGCGGGTGGACCTTCGCGAAAATGCGGAAGTAGTTGCCGTCGCGCGCGGCCGCAAAGGGCACGCGCGAGTAGCCGAGGAGCAGAGAGAAAACGGACGCGAACGCCGTCCACATAATTAGCACAGCGGCCATCAGGCCGGCCCTCGGCCCGTACAGTCGTTCCATAAACGACGAGATGACGTAACGCTGCGCGGGCGTGTTGGCCGTGCCTGCAAACTCG
>DATGVD010000507.1:0-4090 GCA_035300785.1 Pyrinomonadaceae bacterium
TGGGCGCCGGCGATGGGCTTTATCGCCAGCGTCGGCATCGGCATGATCTTTGGTTTGTGGCCGGCATGGAAAGCGGCGCGGCTCGATCCGATCGAATCGTTAAGGTACGAATAGAGCACCGTGTCAGAACCGAGAGCGGTAGCGACCGGATCACAAAATCGACTTGAGTGAACGATCCGGTCGCTACCGCTCTCGGTTCTGACACTACTGCCCCTCAGGACATAAAGCCTGCGAACAGCGTGGCGAAGATCATGAACATAATCAGACTCAAGACCCAAAGCGTAATCGAAACTCCCCAGGCCGCCGTCGAACTTACTT
This sequence comes from Pyrinomonadaceae bacterium, assembly GCA_035300785.1. Classification (GTDB taxonomy): domain Bacteria; phylum Acidobacteriota; class Blastocatellia; order Pyrinomonadales; family Pyrinomonadaceae; genus UBA11740. Next base: position 319 of record DATGVD010000507.1, read on the forward strand.
TTTGACCGGCATTAGCCAATCCTTTAGCCTTTAACCACAGGCCGTAAAACGAAAGCACGCCAATGTAGCCTCCCAGCACAAAAAGCACGGGGTGATCTGCTGGTTTGAATAGTATTCCCAGATTGTCGGTCAAGAGGGTTTCTTGCCCAATCAGCGGATGGATGTCATCCGGCGCTTTGATGAAGAGAATCACCAGACTCACCAGCTTGCTGATGACTGCAACCGGCATATAGGAATACATCACCGCCGCGAACGCTTGCCAGAAATTCATGCGGCCACCGAACGCCAGAACGCCCAACAAGCAAAGCGCGGCAACAATACAGACAATGACAAAGATGGCGAGAAAACTCTTGGCGGCTGTCTCGACTCTCTGAATCGGCTGCTTGGCCGCCTGCAACGCTTCGTCTTTGATTCTCGCCATTTGATCTTGAGGAGGTTTGATAGGACTCGATTCCATCTTGTCCATCGTGTAATCCACAATGCGGTCCGGAGTCAGCCGCTGCACAAAGGCCGCCGCATAGACCGCATTGACGATGGCGATCACCAGAAATGCCGCCAGCCAGTGCGGATGCGCGCGCAGGTTGCGAAAGACCCGCGTCGGTTCGAAAAAGATTCCCATCACCTTCTGCAGGCCGGACATCGCCGGCTCTTCGTCACCTTTCGTTTGCGGCAGGGGAATAAAGCTGAAAGCGAATAGCAGCAATCCCCAGAAGGCGAACGCTATCCCGGTACCTATCCCGCCGGGCACTACCTTGACGATTCCCAGCACGCACACAATCACGCCGATAACGAACAGGCCGATGCCGTAGGGTAATAACTTCGCGGCGCGGGGCGCTTTGTTTTCGGTAATTGTTGGCGGCGGCGGGGCTTGAAATTCCTGGTTCGGATCGCTCATTGGTTTTTCCTCCGACTAAGTTAGAGGACGGGGAGACTGCCGGTCCGTCCGATGTTTCGGCTTTGACTCGAATTGTTCTTACGCTTGCAAGACCGTCCATGTTTCAAGTAACGGGTTCACTCTTGGTCGAGCCGGGTAGCGGCAGAATGTTTATAGACCCGCGACCCAAGGTGCTATAAATTTCGTGCCTACGGCACTACAAACCGGAGCCCTCCCTCACGGTCGGGCTACTGCCCCGCTCCATCCCTCAACCCGAATGCAGGCGACGCTGTGCCCCGGTGAAAGTTCGCGCAACTCTGGATCGATTCGCGCGCATTCGTCAATAGCGATCGGACAGCGGGTGCGAAAGCGACACCCCGAAGGCGGGTTGCGCGCGGTGGGCACGTCGCCTTTCAAAATAATTCGGTCGCGTTTTTCTTTTGGATCGGGAACCGGGATTGCCGACAAGAGCGCCTGCGTGTAAGGATGCAGCGGTCGCGCGTAAAGCTCCAGAGCGCTGGCGACCTCGACGATCCGTCCCAGGTACATCACGGCCACGCGCGTCGAGATGTGCTCGACCACGGCCAGTCCATGCGAAATGAAAAGATAAGTGAGATGGAATTCTTTCTGCAGGTCCTGCAGGAGATTTACGACCTGAGCCTGGACGGAAACATCGAGCGCCGAAACAGGCTCATCCGCGACAATCAGTTTCGGATTTAGCGCCAGCGCCCGCGCGACGCCGATGCGTTGCAACTGGCCGCCGGAGAATTCGTGGCTGTAGCGCTTCATGAAATCCGCGTCGAGCCCGACCTTGCCCAGCAACCACGCCACGCGTTCGCGTCTTTGCGGCTTCGTTCCGATCTGGTGAATCACCAGCGGTTCGGCAATGATGTCGCCAACTTTCATGCGCGGGTTGAGCGACGCCTGCGGGTCCTGGAAGATGATCTGCATTTCGCGTCGCAGCTCGCGCAGCTCGCGCTTGCCCATCCTGGTCACATCCCGATCGCCGAATGTGATCTCGCCCGCCGTCGGTTCGATCAGCCGCAGCAGACAGCGTCCGGCCGTGGACTTGCCACAGCCCGATTCGCCGACCAGTCCGAGGGTCTCGCCGCGAACGATTTCGAAAGAGACATCATCGACCGCGCGGATCACGTCGTCGCTGTCTTCGACCGGGAAATGCTTGACGAGTCCGCGGACGCGGACGAGTTCGGGGCTGTGATTTTCTTCCAAGGTCACCGTGGTGAATCAAGGTTTTCACCACAGAGACACAGAGTTCGCACAGAGGAACACAGAGCCAATTAGTCAGCTCTCGGTGAATCTCTGAGGTCCTCCGTGTCTCTGTGGTTAATCATCCTCGCCGAATCACTCAATGTTGAATCAAACAGAACGCACCGCACTGTCACGTCATTGCCAACTGAATACAGCGGAATCTCGGCCTCCCTGCAACGCGGCATGCGATAGTCACAACGCGGTTCGAAGTGACAACCTTTCGGCAGCGCTGTCGGCTTGGGCACCGTCCCTTCGATCGTTTGCAGGCGTTTGGCCTTCGCCACATCTTTCGCCGTCAGCTTGGGCACGGATCGCAGCAGACCTTCAGTGTACGGATGCTTCGGCCGCGCGAACAATTCATCGACCGGCGACTGTTCGACGATCCTTCCGGTGTACATCACCGCGACGCGCTCGGCGACTTCGGCGACTACGCCGAGATCGTGCGTGATCAAAAGCACCGCAAGCTCGCGCGTCTTCCGCAAGCCATTCAACAACTCGAGAATCTGCGCCTGAATCGTGACATCAAGCGCCGTCGTCGGTTCATCGGCAATCAGGACTTTCGGATCGCACGCGAGGGCCATGGCAATCATCACCCTTTGGCGCATGCCGCCCGAAAGCTGGTGCGGATAATCCGAAGCGCGCAACGCCGGGTCGGGAATGGAAACTTCGCGCATCGCTTCAATCGCCCCCTGGCGCGCTTCCCGGCGCGAAAGATTGCGATGCAAACGCAAAGCCTCGGCAATCTGCTCGCCAACTGTAAACACCGGATTCAGCGAAGTCATCGGATCCTGAAAGATCATCGCGATGTCGTTGCCGCGGACCGCGCGCATTTCGGAGTTCGAAACCTGCAACAGATTCCGGCCTTCGAGAAGAATCTCACCCGCCACGATTTTTCCCGGGGGCGCGATCAAACGCATGATCGAAAGCGCGGTTATCGACTTGCCGCAACCGCTCTCGCCCACCAGTCCGAGAAGTTCTCCGCGATCGAGATGAAAACTGACGCCATCAACCGCGCGCACCAAACCTGCGCGCGTGGGAAAACGCGTAGCGAGATTCTCAACTTCGAGTAGATGGGACATGGTCGTTAGGTTTCCATACTACCGAGTCACGTTGAGTCAGTCAGGTGCTTTTGAACAACGGGTGTTGCGGAGTAACGACTTTAGTCGGGCGTTTGGTTGCGAATAACCCAACTATAGTTGGTGCTCTAACACCGCTGGCGCGGCTTGCTTCAATTCTCTTGAATCAACGCAAAGCGTTGACACCTCTCTGAAATCGGCCATAGACTTGCGCCGTCTTCTCCTTTCAAAGTTCCGACCTGGCGACATCACAGAGGTTCTCGCAATGTTCAAGCACAGCTTAACCGCAAAAAGAATCTTCCTCAATACTTGTCTGTCGATAAGCGCGGCGTTGATCTTATCGACCAGCGTTTCGGTGAAGATCGTGATCGGTCGTAGTTAGCTTTTTTGTTCCGGTTGGCGATGGAATAAGAAACGGTGAGAGCCGCAAAGACTCTCAGCCTTTCTTTCTGCCTCCTGCCTCCTGCTTACTGCTTTATCTTCCCGGCGCTGGCTTGCGCGGCAGCTTTTCATCCCGCATCGCCGTGTTGTAAACAAACGCCGCCATGATCGT
>DATGVD010000508.1:0-3579 GCA_035300785.1 Pyrinomonadaceae bacterium
CAACAACTGAGTCTGACATCGCGGCTATTGGCGGTGTAATGGCTATCGCAAAGTCGTGAGCTCTACCTTCTTCTGTTTCAAGACTCGCGAAAAAGCACGCCTCCACTACCGACTGAAGCTTTCTGGCATCCAATTCCAACGAACGCTGCAATAGCTCGCGGCAAAGCGTGTCGCTAGTGTTAGTGAGCTCCCTTTGGACGCCCGTTTTGTAGTGATCAGCAATCTCCGTCGCGACACCCGTGTTTATCGAGAACGTATTCTTCATTCAATTTCAAGTACCTCACTCGATTAACATCGGAATCTTGATGCCCTTCTCGCGCGCAGTCTTTTCCGCTTCTTCATAACCCGCATCCGCATGCCGCGCGACGCCGATGCCCGGATCGTTTGTCAACACCCGATTCAAACGCTTCGCTGCTTCATCCGTACCGTCAGCGACTGAGACCTGGCCGGCGTGCAAGCTGTAGCCAATGCCCACGCCGCCGCCGTGATGAAACGAAACCCAACTGGCGCCGCTCGCCGTGTTCAAAAGCGCGTTTAGGATCGGCCAGTCAGCGACTGCGTCCGATCCGTCTTTCATGCCCTCGGTTTCGCGAAATGGCGAAGCGACCGATCCGGTGTCGAGATGATCTCGGCCGATCGCGATCGGCGCCTTCAGATCTCCGCGGCGGACGAGTTCATTGATCGCCTCACCCATCTCGGCGCGTTCGCCGTAACCGAGCCAGCAGATGCGCGCCGGCAGTCCCTGGAATTGAATGCGATCGCGAGAAAGCCGCAACCAGCGATTCAGCGTTTTGTCATCGGGAAATAATTCGAGCGCGAGGTCGTCAGTCTTGCGGATGTCTTCCGCTGCGCCGGAGAGCGCAACCCAGCGAAACGGTCCTTTGCCTTCGCAGAACAGCGGCCGAATGTACTCGGGTACAAAGCCGGGAATTTCGAACGCGTCTTTACAGCCGGCATCGAACGCCATTTTGCGGATGTTGTTGCCGTAATCGAACACGACCGCGCCGCTGCGTTTCAACGCGAGCATCGCCTCGACCTGCCGGGCCATCGATGCCATCGAACGTTCGACGTAACTGTCCGCGTCGATGCGACGCAGCTCAATCGCACCTTCAATTGAAAGCCCGGCGGGAACGTAGCCATTCAGTGGATCGTGCGCGCTGGTTTGATCGGTGACTATGTCAACTTTCACGCCGCGACGAACGATCTCGGGAAGAATCTCCGCGCAGTTGCCCACCAAACCGACTGAGACGGCTTTTCGCTGTTCGCGCGCGTCTTCGCAAATGTCCAGCGCTTCATCCAGAGTCTGCGCGATGCGATCGCAATAGCCGGTGCGCACGCGGCGTTCGATGTGGGCCGTGTCGACTTCGATGCCGAGAAAGACCGCGCCGTTCAGCGTCGCCGCCAGTGGCTGAGCGCCGCCCATGCCGCCCAGTCCGCCTGAAAGCAGCAGCTTCCCGCTCAAGTCGCCGCCAAAATGCCGGTCGGCCATCGCGGCGAAAGTTTCAAATGTGCCCTGCACGATGCCCTGCGTGCCGATGTAAATCCAACTGCCCGCGGTCATTTGGCCGTACATCATCAGGCCTTTGCGTTCGAGCTCGTGGAAGTGATCCCAGTTCGCCCAGGCGCCAACCAGATTTGAATTCGCGATCAGCACGCGCGGCGCGTACTCGTGCGTCCGGAAAACTCCCACCGGCTTGCCGGATTGAATCAGCAGCGTCTCGTCGTTCTCGAGTTCCTGCAGCGAACGCACAATCGCCTCGAACGCCGGCCAGTTGCGCGCCGCCTTGCCCGCGCCGCCATAGACGATTAACTCATCCGGCTTTTCGGCGACCTCAGGATCGAGATTGTTCATCAGGCAACGCAGCGCAGCTTCCTGATGCCATCCTTTGCAGGTAAGCTGGGCGCCGCGCGGCGCGCGAATGGTTCTGGCGCTCATCGCTGCCCATCTTACTCCAGCACCGGCACATTTTCATTTAGTTGTGTGGTTTCTTCGTGGGTTTAGAGTTCATCAAGCTTTAGCTTGCGACTCCAGTAAGCAACCTAAAGGTTGAACTCAGAACCCAAACTGCGACACAGCATCGAAAACAAAATGGGCGAGCGCTTAGCGGAAGCAGCGCTCGCCCAAGAGTTATTTCCGTACTTTGTTTCCAGCGTCGGCTCACTGTGCGGCGAAGTTGTAGACCAGCACCCCGGTTACTTTCACCGGCTCGCCACTTAGTCGAGTGGGTGTGAAGGTCGCCTGCCGAGCTGCGTTCACTGCGGCAGCTTGTAGCAGCGGATGCCCGGACACGGCGTGGGCCGCCACGACCGCGCCACTCTCGTCTATCGTGATCTCAACGGTCACGGCGCCGGACGCATGCGCGGCTCTGGCAATCGCGGGATACTCAGGTATTGGCATATCGGTGGCTTTGCCGTTCAGCACGCCGCCGTTGATTGCGCGCCGCGTCTCACCGTCGATCGTGACCCCTCTCTCCGGACGCGCGTAAGCATAAATCCGCTCTCCCTTGGCGTTTCGGTAGATGCTACCGTCGATTGCACTAACCAATACATGCCTGACGGGATTTGCTTCGTCACCGGACACAATAGTGACGTTGTAAAAGACCTGTCCATCCCTTATCAGCTTGCCCGGCTCGTCCGAAGGCTCGCCGATCAGCCTGCACTCGAAGACCTTTCCCGGTTGCTCGCTGACCGCGATCTGAATCGCCTGATCCATCGAGATATTCGCGAGACCAGCGAGTTGGGCTTGTTGCCTGGCTTCTTGTTCGCGCTCTCTGGCCCACCCTCCGCCAGCTGTCACAACCGCGAAGCCTTCGGTCTTGTATCCGGCTTTGGCTCTCTCTTCCTGCCGGCGTTCAAGTATGGTCTCGAGCTTCGCCTTCATTTCCGGATTCGTTTCCTTCTCGATCCGTTCTTTCAATTCCTGATCTTCCTTCTCGGCGCGCTCTTTCATTTCCTGCTCATAGCGCGCGCGCGCTTCGGTCTCCCTCTTTTCCTTTGCCGCCGCCGATGGTTCCTGCGCACCCGCGGACGCGATGTTGAGATGGAACGCAAAGACCGCCGCGGTTGCGCACGGAATGACCAGCAACAGCGCAGCGGCAATCAGCAGCAATCTCCTCCTGCCGGTGTGTAAGTTGGTTCTCTTGAGCAATGACATGATTCGTACCTCCAGAATGTCGGCATCAGCGATGCCCACGGTTACGGTTCGCGCGCGGCGAGCAAACGGCATCGCCGAGCCGGCCAGTTGCACCAGCGAGCGCGCATAGACTTCCGGATGAAGCAGCAGTTCCGCTACCAGTTCATCACAGCGCAGCTCTCTGGTCTGAGTTATCCGCCGCCGCATCAGCGCCGCCGCCGGATGGAACGACAGGGGGAGAAAAATGATTTCGTAAATCAGATTCAGCAGGTAATCGCGCCGCCGCACGTGAACCAGCTCGTGCCCGATTGCCGCCGTTAACGCTTCGGCGCCGGCATCCCGCACCAGAGCTTCGGGCAGAATCACCAACGGCCGAATCCCAATGGTCGCCGGCGCGCGCAGCGAAGCAGAACTAACGACGCCGACGTTGGTCACGCCGATTGCTT
>DATGVD010000509.1:0-11806 GCA_035300785.1 Pyrinomonadaceae bacterium
TGCGCATTCCGCAAGTCGTAGCTCCCGATCCGCATCCGCCAGTGATCAAGAACCCGGCGTTGCCGATGCCGGCGACCCTCGATGCGGACCCAGTGTTGTTCCCACCGGACACGAGGAATCTCAACTACGGTGATCCGAAATCCAGATCAACCACGCCGTCATCGGGACCCGGCAGCGGCAACGGAATTGGCAGTGGCAATGGCGGCGGCGTTGGCCCGGGCAACGGCGGCGGTTATGGTCCGGGTAATGGTGGCAACACCGGCGGCGGTGATCGGCGTGAAGGTGGCGGCGGTCCCGGCGGCGGCGGCGGCGGCACCGATTACAACAGAGTATTCAGCGGCAAAGACGTTACTTCAAAGGCCCGCGTACTGGAGAAACCAGAGCCGCAATACACCGAGGCGGCGCGCAAGAATCAGATCACCGGCGTGGTAATTATCAGGGCGGTCTTCTCGGCGTCTGGTCAGGTAACAAACATCAGTGCTATTTCGAAGCTGCCGGATGGTCTGACTGAGAAAGCGATTGGGGCCGCGAGACAGATCAGATTCGTGCCGGCGACGAAGGATGGTCGCCCGGTTTCGATGTGGATGCAGTTGGAATACAACTTCAACCTGTACTGATTTTAGGAGCGCAGGCATCTTGCCTGCGGAACGCCGGCATCCTGCCGGCTTCACGGAAACGTTTAGAGGCGGGCCATTGCCCGCCTCTTTTCTTTGCAGTGCGGCGACTTGTCGCCGCTTTCTTTTGGTCGGTCTTCGGGAGGGCGACAGGCAAAAGCGCCGACAAGTCGGCGCACTCCAAGACTTAGCCCATTCCTTCTATGACGCGCCTCATCCTTTTCACGCCTTCCCGCAAACGATCCAGAGACGTCGCGTATGAAATTCGTATGAATCCGTCGGCGCCAAAGCCCGCACCGTCGGTAACCACGGTCTGCTCTTTCTCGAGCAACTCCGTCGCAAACTCTGCCGAGGTCCTGAGCTTTCCCTTCAGACAGCCGCGCACATCGGGAAAAGCATAGAAGGCGCCTTCCGGTTGCGGACAGCGCAGTCCGGGAATTTCGTTAAGCGCCTTCAGCAACCACTCGCGCCGCAGCGTGTACTCGGCCAACATCCCGGCCACGGAATCTTGCGGACCATTGAACGCTTCGGTCGCTGCGGCTTGCGCAATCGAAGTGGCATTGCTGGTCGAGTGTCCCTGCACCTTCAACATCGCGCGCGTCCAGTCCGCGTTCGCCAGCGAATAGCCCACCCGCCAACCAGTCATCGCGTAAGTCTTGGAAAACGATCCGGCGATACACAAACGTCTTCGCAGTTCGGGACGTAGCGATGCGGCGCTGAAAACACCTGCGGGTGGATATACGAAGCGCAGATAGCATTCATCAGAGATCGCGTACAGGTCGCGCTCGGCGACGATTTCCATGATGTTTTCGAACTCTTCGGGTTGAATCACGCGGCCCGAAGGGTTGGACGGCGAGTTCAGTATGATCAGCCGCGTGCGCGGCGTGATCGCTTTCTTAACCATTTCCGCCGTGAGCGTGAAATCGTTCTCCTCAGTCTCAATGAAAACAGACTTAGCGCGCGCGAATGCCACAATTTCCGGGAACGTAACCCAGTAAGGCTTCGGCAGCAAAACTTCGTCGTCGGGATTGATGAGGGAAACGACGGCGTTGAAGACTGCCTGCTTGCCGCCGGCCGTGGCCATCACTTCATTGCGTTCGTAGCCGGCCCCAAACTGGCGCTGATAAAAATCGATGATTGCCTGCTGCAGTTTCCGCGTGCCGGCAGTCGGCGTGTATTTTGTTTGGCCAGCACGCATCGCCTCTGCGGCAGCGTCTTTGATATTTTGCGGCGTATCAAAGTCCGGCTCGCCGGCGCCGAGATCAACCACGTCAACTCCGGCCGCGCGCATCGCTTCCGCTGCCTGCATTGCGGCCAGCGTCGACGACGCTTTCATGCGCGCGACGTTTTCTGAAACCTTAAATGTCAATTCAATTTTTGTAGCCGCCATAACTATCTGAGACCTCAAACCTGAAACTTGAAATCTGAAACTACTTCTGCTGCCGCATTCGCTGTTCGACCAGCGCCGGCACCAGCCCGTCGATGCGCGCGCCGAGCTGAAACACTTCCTTCACCAGACGCGAACTCACGTACGAGTATTCTTCCGCCGGCATCATGAAAACCGTCTCCAGGCCGGGCTGCAAACGCCGGTTCATCAACGCCATCTGCAATTCGTATTCATAATCGGAAATCGCGCGGATGCCGCGCACGATGGCCTTGGCGTTTCGATCCGACGCGTACTGGACCATCAACCCTTCAAAACTCTCCACGCTGACGACGCAATCCCCATGATCGATGTCTCTTAAGACCTCGCTCAGGATTTCGCATCGCTCCGCAATGCTGAAGAAAGAATTCTTTTCCGGATTCACCAGCACCGCGACAATAATTTCGTCAAACAGTTTGCAGCCGCGCTGGATGATGTCCAGATGGCCGTTGGTCACCGGATCGAACGAACCTGGATAGATGGCGCGGCGCATGAACTAAGGATGGTAAATGGTAAATCGTAAATGGTAAATAGGAAACGGTGCATCTGAAAGATGAGCACGGGCATGAGGAAGGGTTCTGCTTCGCGCGGCTGCTCTATTTCGGCATCCCTGAACGTATCAAAAACTCATTGATAAACAAGCCGAAAAGGAGTATGAAGGCACATCTCTCAGATCGTACGTTCGAGTAGGTCGGTCTTCATCAGAAGGTAAGTTTGTCTTTCTCAGTTTGCAAAGGCCGAGAGGCGTCGGCGAGTTCGTAAGGCGATTCTTATTTGCTCTTGAGCCCGTCGGCAGACAGCATTCTCACAACTTCGACAGGGAGAAACCCAAATGACCAGGGAAAAGAAAGGTGTGACGCGCCGACGCTTTCTGGAGCAAGTCGGCTTGGCAGGCGGCTCGGCAGCGATCTACGAGACGATGACCGCGCTCGGACTGATTAATCTTCCGGAAGCGTGGGCTGGCCCACCAGAACTTCCGCAGGGATCGGGAAGAGGCAAATCAGTCGTTATCCTCGGCGCCGGCATCGCCGGGTTGACCGCGGCGTATGAGCTGACTCGCGCAAACTACGACTGTCAGGTTATCGAATTAACCGACCGCGCCGGGGGACGGAATCACACCGCTCGCCGCGGCACCGTCCTCAAAGAGGTGAATGAGTCGGGTACCACTACCGAGCAGGTGTGCAACTTCGACGAACAACTCTATCTCAATCTGGGTCCGGGACGAATCCCTTACCATCACCGCAGGGTGCTGCACTACTGCCGGGAATTAGACGTAGCACTGGAAATTTATGTCATGGAGACGATGGCCAACTTGTTCCAGAGCGACAAGGCTTTCGGCGGCAAGCCGCAGATCAGGCGGCGCATCGCCAACGACATACAGGGCTATATCTCTGAGATGTTGGCCAAAGCTGTGAACCAGAATGCTCTCAACGCCGAACTGGACGCCGCAGATCGCAGCAAGCTCCTCTGTCTGTTAAAAAACTTCGGCGATCTCGGTGCGAACGAAATATGCAGCAAGTGCGGCCAAACCAAATGCGCGACCTGCAATGCGAGTTGTCAGGACTGCGCGACGTGCAATAAACAATGCGTTACGTGTTTCCAGTACAGCGGCTCGACCCGCGACGGCTGCGAGATAACCGTTTACGAACCTTGTGAACCCGGGACAAAACTCGCTTTAAAGGAACTTCTCAGTTCGGAGTTCTGGCGCTTTCGCTTCTACCAATCATTTGAATACGAGTGGCAACCTACGCTCTTTCAGCCGGTGGGTGGCATGGATAAGATCGTTGATGGCTTTGTGCGCAAGATCGGCTCGCTCATCCGGTACAACACGAAGGTGCTGGACATACAAATTAGCAACAACGGCGTCACGGTAGTAACCGAAAACCGGGGAACGCGCAGCACGATCAAAGCGGACTACTGCATTAGCAATGTCCCTTTGCCGCTGCTCACGAAAATTTCCAACAACTTCACGCCTGATTTCGCCGCGGCCGTGAATCAGTGCAAGTATGATCCGACCTGCAAGCTCGGCTGGCAGGCGAACGAGCGGTTCTGGGAATCAGACAAGAACCAGATTTACGGCGGCATAAGTTATACCGACGATCCGATCACGCAGATGTGGTATCCGTCGTATGATTACTTCACTAAGAACGGCACGCTGACCGGCGTCTATAACTACGACGCGGACGCCATCGCCTTCGGCAAAATGAGCCTTGACGAGCGCATCAAGACTGCCCGGCTAGGCGCCGTCAAGTTTCATCCGGAGTTTGCGGACAAGCGGCTGGTCCCCTCAGACAGGGCTATATCCATTGCCTGGCAGAATATTCCGAATGAAGGCGGTGGCTGGGCCAACTGGGATCCCAACAGCGCGGCTGACGCGAAAGCCTACTCGCGCCTGCTGGCTCCGGATCGGCGCTTCTTTGTCGCGGGCGATCAGGTCTCGCAACTGCCGGGCTGGCAGGAGGGAGCCATGATGTCTGCACAACATGTCGTTGAGCAGATAGGCGGCAGACGACTGCTCACAGTGCCGCAGATCAGGCGCGCGCCCAATACTCGCCGTCTGATTCATGGGCGTACTTAAACGTAACGTCCGTGCTTTCTGGCTATCGAGGAATCCGCGCCGGACTGATTCCTCGATGCGGCTAGTCTCAGGAGCTGGTCTTGTAGTCGATACGTGTTGCTGACGAAACGCTTGGTGCCCTAAATTGGTTTCGTGTTGTGTTCCCTTAAGCAAGAACGATCCACGAAATCACACGAAACGGGTACGAAAAAAGCTTTCGTTTCGTGTGGGTTCGTGGATCTCCTTACTTGGCGAGAGGATCTCAAAATAGGGCACTACAAGGAACGCGCGGTCTTGACACTTCTAACGTGCGATGTTTCAATAGGCGTGGCAAAAACGTGGTGAGTTAAAGCGACTTGCGGCCACGTAAAAAAATCCGCTAAACAGCTCGGCGAGTCTTTCAACCGCTGCCAGGAAATCAGGTTTGAAGAGAGGCCCCGCGTTGTTACAGCGCGGGGCTTTTATTATGGAATGCGGCGACTTGTTACCGCTTTCGAAAGCGCTGACAAGTCAGCGCACGCCAAAAAGAAATGACCAGTTTCCTCGACACATTAAAAGAGCGCATCGTCGTCTTTGATGGCGCGATGGGCACCAATCTGCAAGTGCAGAACCTTTCGCTGGATGATTTTGGCGGCTTGCGGTTCGAAGGCTGTAACGAACATTTGCTGATCACCCGCCCCGACGCCGTCGAAAAAGTACATACCGGGTTTCTCGATGTCGGCTGTGATGTGATCGAGACCAACTCGTTCAATGGCACGCCCGTAGACTTTGCCGAATACGACATGGCGGACCGGGCCTATGACATGAACGTTTTGGCCGCGCGCCTGGCGAAACGCATCGCCTCCGATTACGCCACCAAAGAAAAACCGCGTTGGGTCGCCGGCTCTATGGGTCCGGGGCGCAAACTGCCGACGCTGGGCCACATCAGTTTTCCCCAGCTAAAGGCCGCGTATGCTGAGCAGGTGCGCGGATTGCTCGATGGCGGCGTCGATCTGCTGATAGTCGAAACGTGTCAGGACTTGTTGCAGACCAAAGCCGCGCTGTCCGCGATCTTCGAACATTTCGAAAAGAACCGTGTACGCGTTCCCGTAATCGCGCAGGTCACGATCGAAACATTCGGCACGATGCTCAACGGCACTGAGATCAGCGCGGCGTTGACTGCTCTGGCGCCGTTTCCGATTGATGTGATCGGGATGAACTGCGGCACCGGACCGCGCCACATGACTGAGAGCATTCGCTACCTTTGCGAAAACGCGCCGCTGCCGGTTTCGATTCTGCCGAACGCGGGTTTGCCTTCAGTCAAAGAAGGCAAGATGCATTATGACGAGACGCCGGACACTTTCACGACGCAGCTCGTTCACTTTGCCAGTGACTTTGGCGCCAACATCGTCGGTGGTTGCTGCGGCACCACGCCGGCGCACTTAAAGCTGGTCGTCGAAGCGATGCGGCGCATCACGCCGAAGGTGCGCGACGCCAAACTCGTGGCCGCCGCCTCGTCCATCTATTTCCAACAGCCTTACGTGCAGGACGCGTCGTTTTTGATCGTGGGCGAGCGCGTCAACGCCAGCGGCTCAAAGAAAATGCGCGACCTGCTGAACGCCGAAGACTGGGACGGCCTGGTCTCGCTGGCGAAAGAGCAGGAGCGTGAGGGAGCTCATGTGCTCGACGTCAACGTGGATTTTGTTGGCCGCAACGGCGAAGCCGACATGCACGAGCTGGCTTCGCGGCTGGTGACGAACGTCAAGATTCCGCTGATGTTCGACTCTACTGAGTGGCAGAAGATGGAAGCCGGCCTGCAACACGCCGGTGGCAAATGCATTCTGAACTCGACCAACTATGAAGATGGCGAGCCGCGGTTTGCAAAAGTTCTTGAGCTGGCGAAGAGATACGGCGCCAGCGTGGTCATCGGCACGATCGACGAAGAGGGCATGGCGCGCACGGCGGACGGAAAGTTTGCGATCGCGAAACGCGCTTATGAACAGGCCACGCAAAAGTACGGCATTCCCGCTGAAGACATCTTTTTCGATTCGCTGGCGCTGCCCATCTCGACCGGCATTGAAGAGGACCGGCGTAACGCGGCCGAGACAATCGAAGGCATCAAGCGCATTAAGGCAGAGTTGCCCGGCTGCTTTACGATTCTCGGGGTCTCGAACATTTCGTTCGGTCTTAATCCCGCTTCGCGCGTCGTCCTCAACTCCGTCTTTCTGCATGACGCAGTCGAGGCCGGCCTCGACGCCGCGATCGTCAACGCCAGCAAGATTGAGCCCTTGAATCGTATCGGGGAACAGGAACTCAAAGTCGCGCGCGATTTGATTTATGACCGGCGCCAATTCGAAGGCGACGTCTGCACCTACGATCCTTTGACCCAGTTCACTACGCTCTTCGAAAACGTCAAAACCAAGAGCGCAAAGAAAGCGAGCAAAGGCGAGACCGTCGAAGAGCGTCTGAAGAATCACATCATCGACGGTGAGAAGATCGGACTCGAAGATGAGCTAAGAACTGCGCTTGAAACGTATCCGGCGCTCGATATCATCAACAACATCCTGCTCGAAGGCATGAAGGTCGTCGGCGATCTGTTCGGCAGCGGCCAGATGCAGCTTCCTTTTGTGTTGCAGTCGGCTGAGGCGATGAAGGCGGCCGTGCGTTTTCTTGAGCCGTTCATGGAAAAGAAAGGCGGCGCCACGGCCAAAGGCACGATGGTTCTGGCGACCGTCAAGGGCGACGTGCACGACATTGGCAAGAACCTCGTGGACATTATTCTAACCAACAACGGCTATCGCGTAATCAATCTCGGCATCAAGCAAACGATTGATACCATTCTGAACGCTCATGAGGAACACAAAGCTGACGCCATCGGTATGAGCGGCCTGCTGGTGAAATCCACGCTCATCATGAAAGAGAATCTTGAAATCATGAACGAGCGGGCCATCAAGGTGCCGGTCGTGCTGGGCGGCGCCGCATTGACCCGGCGCTACGTCGAAGACGATTTGAAGTCGATTTACAAAGGCACGCTCTTCTATGCGCGCGATGCGTTCGCCGGTCTGCATACGATGGACAAACTGATGTCGGGTGACGGCCATGCAGTTGAGGAGCAAGCCAAAGCTGCCAGCGCGGCGGCAAGTGGCAACGGCGACGTTTCGGATGATGCCGAAGATCTTGTGGGCGAGGATGCCAAGCTCGGCTTGCGCAACTCTGCGAAACCGCGCCGCGCGGCGAAAGTCTCCGGCGACACAACGCACACCCAACGCTCAGAGGTGCGAACAGATGTTCCGATTCCGGAGCCGCCGTTCTTTGGCTCGCGCGTTGTCGAGGACATCTCGCTCGATGAGGTGTTCGCTTACATCAACGAAACCGCGCTGTTCAAAGGTCAATGGCAGTTCAAACAGGGAAGGACCTCGGCGGAAGAATACCAGGCGCTGGTCGCGGAAAAAGTTCGACCCGTGTATCAGGAACTGAAAAGGCGCAGCGCCCGCGAACGGCTGCTCGTGCCGCGGGCCGTATACGGTTACTTCCCGGCGCAATCGTCGGGAAACGATCTGATCGTTTACGATGCTGACGCCGAAACTGAGCGGGCGCGTTTCGCTTTTCCGCGGCAACCCACCGGCAAGAGCCTGTGTCTCGCCGACTATTTCGCTTCGGTTGAATCGGGCCGGACGGATGTAGTGGCGTTTCATCTGGTAACCGTGGGCCGGCGCGCCAGCGAATATTCCCAGGAGCTTTTCCAGCGCGACAACTACGCCGAGTATCTTTACTTTCACGGGCTGAGCGTTGAAAGCGCCGAGGCCATGGCCGAGTTGTGGCACCGGCGCATCCGCGAAGAATTGGGCATTGCCGCCCGCGACGCAAAGAACCTCAATGAACTTTTCCGGCAAGGCTATCAAGGCTCGCGCTTCAGCTTTGGCTATCCCGCCTGCCCGAATCTGGAGGATCAGGCGAAGCTGTTTGAGCTGCTCGATCCGGCACGGATCGACGTGGAACTGTCCGAAGAGTTCCAGCTTGAGCCGGAGCAATCGACTTCTGCTATCATCATCCATCATCCGGAAGCCCGGTATTTTTCGATCGAGTGAATTTGGCTTCTCGAAATATGCCGAAAGGAAGTATCATTCAAACCAATGAGTAAACAGTTGCTGAAAGATGAGGGTCGAGAAGGACAAAGTGAGCCGATCGTCCCGAAGAAATATCCACGTCATCCAATAACCATGGAGAACTCACCCGAGGAAACAATTAGAATAATGGAGGGCTTTCCGCAACGTGCAGCGAAGTTAAGGGAGCTTATTCGTGGCCTTAGAAAAACGGACTCGCGTTGAAATCTTTCTCCCGGTTAGAACTGACACATCCGACTACAGAACAGTAACCGACTGGCTCTCGGAAGAATTGGCCCTCGCTCGCGGAGGATCTACGCTCACAACGCCATTTACCGGCCGATACGCGTCTTCAATCACACACAGCAACGTAGTTCGCGACCAGATTCAAATCTTGTTCTGTAACTTTGATCTAGATGTCGACGACGCGGTTCATCGCACGAAATTGCCAAGATATCTGAACGACCTTCGCCTTATGCTCATGGAGATATTGCATGAGGAGGACGTGTGGATCATCTGTCATTCGGTTACGCGGATCTCATGATCATCAACGGCCGAGTCAGCGATAGAGTGTCTGTGATTGAACCTTCGGACGAAGAACTCGCCGTCCTCTCCGCCTTCGAGTGCTTCGCTTTTCGGGTCACGCATCGGATGAATCTGGGTCGCTGGAAGCGTTTCTGGACGTGGTGCCAGAGCGTGTTCGGGGCGGGCTGGATTCATCTCTCGAGTTACAACTTGCTGCATGTCTACGGTCTCGAGCACATCGAGGCGGTCGACCATGATCGGCCGATTTTGCTGGTGGCTAATCACCGATCGTTTTTTGATTTCTTCACGGTCTCGAGCGTTCTGTTTTATCGCACGCGCTTCGGCAAGCGACTTTTCTTTCCCGTGCGCGGCCGCTTCTTCTATCAATCGCCGGCCGGCATGTTTGTGAATCTGGTGATGGGCTGGTGGTCGATGTACCCGCCTTTCTTTAGCGGCGGCGACAAACCAATTCCGGCAAAGCGCGAGTTCGACAAGTATTCGTTTCGGCGCTTGACGCAACTCTGTCGCGAGGGCGCGGGCAACGTGATCGGTTTTCATCCCGAAGGCACGCGCAACAGAAGCGACGATCCGTATTCGTATCTGCGGCCGCAGCCGGGCGTCGGCAAATTGATCAAAGAAGCGAATCCACAAGTCGTTCCCATTTTTATCACTGGACTCGGTAACAACCTACCGCGGCAGGTTTTAGGGAACTGGTTCGGCGGCGAGAAGGTTCGAATTCACTTCGGCAAGCAACTCGACTTGTCAGAGTTCATCGCCAGGAAGGATCATGTGCGCACTTATAAAGAGATTGGCGAATTTGTGATGAGCAGGATTGCGGACCTTGGCGAAGCCGATCGCGAACTGTATTCAAATGGAGCAAAAGCCTAACCGCAGAGGGCGCAAAGGATCTCGCAGAGGCGCGCAGAGGAAAACCTTTGCGTTCCTCTGCGAAGACCTCTGTGTCCTCTGCGGTTAATCCTTCAGAGCAAACACAAGTAATGACGTTGCCACTCGTGATTGTTAACCCCGCTTCCGCCGATGGCGCGACGCAAGAGAACTGGCCAAAGTTTGCCAGCGACTTGCGCACGCACTTTGGCCCCTTCACCGTCGCGTTCACTGAAGGGATTGGTCACGGGCGCCAGCTGGCCGCTGAAGCCGCGAAACAGGGAAAAAAACTAGTCATCGCCTGTGGCGGTGACGGCACCATCTCAGAAGTGGCGAACGGAATTATTGAATCGAACAGCGAAGCAGAACTCGGGATCCTGCCGGGCGGCACGGGCGGAGATTTCCGCCGCAGCCTGAAGATCTCAACGAATGTGGCGACGGCGGCGCGCACGCTGCGCGACGGTCGCCCGCGCCTGATCGACGTGGGCCGCGTAACGTTTGTTAACGATGCCGGTGAGCGCGAAACGCGTTTCTTTGTCAACGTCGGAAGTTTCGGGATGAGCACCGCGGTGCTTGAACGACAGCGCAGCGGCGACGCCACGAAATGGCTCCCGTCATTTGGCTCACGCAAAATCGGCAGCAAGCTTTCTTACGCCGCGGCCACCGTGCAGGCGACGCTACAGTCTTCGCCGACTGAAGTTTACGTGCAGCTTGATGAGCAGGCAGAGCGGCGTCTGCGCATCGCTGAGTTCGCCGTGGCCAACGCGCGTTACTATGGCGGCGCGATGAAGATCGCGCCGGACGCGAAACTCGACGACGGTTATTTCGATGTGATCACGATTGGCGACGCCAGCGCGTTTCGGATTCTCGCAAACTCCCCGCGGCTTTACCTCGGTGCCCACCTGCGCATGAGCGAAGTCAGCCACTCGCTGGCGAAACAGATCGTGGCGCGCGCGGCCAGCAAAGATGAACATCTGGCGGTGGAACTCGACGGCGAACTTGTGGGGCGTTTGCCCGTAACGTTTCAGATTATGCCGCGCGCTTTGCGCGTGAGGTGCTAGAGAAGGAGTAAGCCATTGGTCAAGCGAAGCCATAGGTCCAGGCACAGAGCGCTGAGGTTTGAACGGAGACACGACCAGCTTGCTCCTGTGCCGGTCTTCGTCGAACGACTAATTGCATCGCTGGCAATCGCCCTGGCCCTGATCACCTTTGCCCTGGCGATCGGAATCGCCGGTTATCATTCGCTCGGCAAATTAGACTGGGTTGATTCTCTGCTCGAAGCTTCGATGATCCTTGGTGGGATGGGCCCGGTCAGCACCCTTACCGGCGACGGTGTCAAAATTTTCGCTTCACTGTACGCGCTGTTTAGCGGACTGGTTTTCATCGCCGTGATGGGGGTCGTGCTCACGCCCATCGTGCATCGCTTTTTGCACAAGTTTCATGTCGATGAAGAGGATGAGGATTAGTGCCGTTGGGCCGGGGTTGACTCGTTCGAGCTCGAGTCTTGTGATGATTCCCTTCCTGCCCTTTCACGCACAGTTCCGCGCGGCCTTTCCCGATATCGAAGTCGTCGTCGAGGACCAGATTGCCGAAGGCGATATGGTAGCCACGCGTTGCAGCGTGCGCGGCAAACATGCGGGCGACAGTCTGGGATTCGCCGCGACTCAGGCTCCGGTCGACTTCACCGGAGTCACGATCACGCGAATCAAAGACGGCAAGA
>DATGVD010000510.1:0-16714 GCA_035300785.1 Pyrinomonadaceae bacterium
GAGCCAATGCAGACCACGGGCTCTCGATCTCCTGAACTCCCTGTAGCACCCCCCCAGGCAAAGCGAGCAGTTGTGATCCGAATTGAACTAGGTAATTCCAGTTCTCAGTCTGCTCGTCCCAGCGAGGCTCACGTATGATTCCAACCGACTCTGGATTGTTAACTCTTTGAACTAGCTCGCCGGATTTGAAAGCTGGTGCCGTTTTCACCAAGTTCGCTCCATATTGTTTACCGGGACAACAATTCCCGACTTGGAAAACGTGTTCACCTTCTAAGGCAAGGGTGAGATGTAAATCCCGGCGGAATTGCTCAGATGTCCAGGTTCCTTACGTCCAGCGCGTTGTCTTCGATGAATTTCCGGCGCGGCTCGACGGCATCGCCCATCAGAACAGAAAAGATATCGTCGGTTTCCACTGCGTCATCTACTCTGACTTGCAACAGGGTCCGCTTCTCCGGGTTCATGGTTGTTTCCCAGAGCTGCTCAGGATTCATTTCGCCCAGGCCCTTATAACGCTGAATGGAAAGATCCTTCTTCGCGGCCGCGAGCACTCTCTCTAACAGCGCTTCGCGCGTCGAAATCTCTTCGCTGGTTCCGTTCGCGCCGGTGATAAAGGGTGGCGCCAGCTCGTCTTCAAGAGTCATGTAGAGGTCCACGGCTTTTTGAAACTCAACATAGCTGGCGAAGTTCCAATCGATCGCCACGCCCTGCCCTGAGGTAGTCGTGGTTTCAATCTCCCACAAACCGTGTTCTTCATCGGTTGAGAGTTCAGTCTTGAAGCCCGCCTTAGCCAGGACTCCTTCCACCTTGGCCATCAGGTCGCCATCCTGAAAGATGTTGCGCAACGTCGCGCCTGCTTTGCGCCATACACCTTTCTTTCCGGCGAAAGCCTCCAGAAGTGTGTCCAGCAAATGCGCATCTCCGCCGAGACGGCGCGCCGTGCGCTCGCTGTAGCGTTTCAGATCGACAAGCTTTTCCAGCGACGCGGCAAGGTCTTTCCCTTCGATGTCCTTTTTTGCACCGACTGACTTTACCGTCATGTCCGCGGTCGCCATCCGCATCAGGTACTGGATCATCAAGCCTTCGTCTTTGATGTACTCTTCCTTCTTCCCCCGCTTCACCTTAAACAAAGGTGGTTGGGCGATGTACACATAACCCTTCTCGATCAACTCGGCCATTTGCCGATAAAAGAAAGTGAGCAGGAGTGTCCGGATGTGGGAACCGTCAACGTCCGCGTCCGTCATGAGAATGATCTTGTGGTAACGCAGCTTGCTCGCGTCAAAATCTTCTTTGCCGATGCCGGTACCAAGCGCAGTTATCAGTGACTTGATCTCGCTATGGCCGAGCATTTTGTCAAAGCGCGCCTTCTCAACGTTCAGGATTTTGCCTTTGAGCGGCAGAATGGCCTGGTTCTTACGATCGCGACCCTGCTTGGCTGAGCCGCCGGCGGAATCACCCTCAACGATGTAGATTTCCGAAAGCGCCGGATCGCGTTCCTGACAATCCGCGAGTTTGCCGGGCAACATCGTCGAGCCCATCGCGCCTTTGCGCACGATCTCGCGGGCCTTTCGGGCCGCGTCGCGCGCGCGCGCGGCGTCGAGCGACTTGCCGACAATGCGGCGGGCGACGGTGGGATTTTGTTCCAGGTACTCGGTCAATCGATCGTTAAGAAACGATTCAACCGCTCCCTTTACATCAGAGTTGAGCTTGCCTTTGGTTTGGCCTTCGAACTGCGGTTGCGGCAGTTTGACGGAGATAACTGCTACCAGGCCTTCGCGCACGTCGTCACCGGTGAGCGAACCTTTGAAGTTCTTTGACAAGCCGGACGACTGCGCGTAAGCGTTGATTGTGCGGGTGAACGCCGAACGAAAACCCGAAAGGTGCGTGCCGCCGTCGACGGTGTTGATGTTGTTGGCGAACGAATAGACCTTCTCGTCGTAACCGTCGTTGTACTGAATGGCAACTTCGATTGAGAGCGGGTCGCTCACCTTCTCGAAATAGATAGGCTTGTCGTGCAGCACGCTCTTGTTCTTGTTGAGATGTTTCACGAACTCGGCGATGCCGCCTCGATAGTAGAACTCGTGCGAACGTTCAGGCTCTTCGCGCTCATCGTGAATCGTGATGCGAATTCCTTTGTTGAGAAAAGCCTTTTCGCGCAGCCGCTCAGAGAGCTTGTCAAAACTAAATTCGATCGTGTCAAAAATCTGTGTGTCAGGCTTGAAGGTGATCTTCGTCCCGCGCTTTCGCGTCTTGCCGGTCTGTTTGAGTTGGGCGACCGAAATACCACGTTCGTATTCCTGCTCGTACGTCAGGCCGTCGCGCCAGATTTCCAGGTGCAGTGTCTCAGAGAGAAAGTTGACTACCGAAACGCCCACGCCGTGTAAGCCGCCGGAAACTTTGTAAGCGTTCGTGTCGAACTTGCCGCCGGCGTGAAGTTTGGTCATCACGACTTCCGCAGCGGACTTCTTTTCCTTCTTCATCATGTCGACGGGAATGCCGCGGCCGTTGTCGACTACTGTGATGGAATGGTCAAGATGAATAGTTACTTCGACAGTGTCGCAGTGTCCCGCCAAGGCCTCGTCAATGGAGTTGTCGACGACTTCGTAGACCAGGTGATGCAGGCCCATCTCGCCCGTGGATCCGATATACATGGCCGGTCGCTTGCGCACGGCCTCGCGCCCTTCCAGTACTGAGATAGACGATGAATCGTAAGTATCCATTCTCTTCTTCAACTTTGGTGATGCAATAGCCAATCGTTTATTCCTCTTTTTCACATCTTCTATCAGGACCTCGCGCCGGCAGCCGTCACCGTGCTTAAAGCTCGATCCTCGCACGCGTGACCGCTCGTAACCTCGTAAAAACTAGCGCGACTATTGAACCGCTCAAAGTGATTCCTCTTTGAGGTCGTAACGAAGGTTTGCGTGCGTCCTTCAAGGTATTCGAGCAGGCGATCAATGCGGCGTCCGTCCAGTTCAGCATCCACGTCGTCAATGAGGAAAACCGGGTAATCCTGATGTTTGGAATGATACACCGAAAGTGCCGCTAAATCAAGTGTTATCAATGCACTACGCTGTTGACCCGAACTGCCAAAACTGCGCAAATGCCGGCCGCCAAAAAGCATGTCAAGATCGTCGCGATGTGGTCCGATCAAACAGGCGCCGGCAAACACTTCAGCCTGGAATCGCGATTCGAGGCGCGCGGCAAGCAGCGACTCATAATCGCTCAAGTCACCCTTGCCTTCGAGGGACGAAACGTAGCGAATAGATATGTTGTCGCTGAATAAATTATGATCGAGCGCGTTGTTCAACTCGTTAACATAATCAGTGCGCGCGTTATGTATTTGCGTACCCAAACAAACCAGTTGTTTGTTCCATGGTTCGACCAATGCCGCCAATTCTTCCTGGCTCGATCGACCTTCGGCTGCGTGCTGCAGCAATAGTCTTTTTTGCTTAATTACTTTGACGTAGTCCGCAAGTGTCTGCACATACCCGGGATGAAGAGATACCGCCCCACGATCAACGAAACCTCGTCGCGCCTCGGGGCCACCACGTATTACTTCCAGTTCGTCGGCTGTAAAGCTAACGGCATGTAGCTGTGCCGCATAGCGAGCCAGCGGTTCGCGCTTGCCGTTTACCGAGGTCTTCTTTGAGCTTGCCTGGATATCAACTTGCAGCTCCCGTTCGATCGCGTTTCCGCGCGCTACCGCTCCCCGGACGGAAGCCTGGTTGGCGCCAAATCTTAATGCTTCATTGAGCTGCCGCGTTCGGAATGATTTTGCGTGAGCGAGAAGATAGATCGCTTCCAGCCAGTTTGATTTGCCTTCGCCGTTGTTGCCGTGAAGAATATTGAGGCCGCTTCCCCAGACTATCTTTCCTTCAAGATTTCGAAAATCGTGAGCCTCAATCGATCTAAGAAACATCGACGAATTGTAGCACAGGCTTTGGCGTTAGGTTGCCACGCTCAACGCGCGAAAAGCGGATCGAAAACATGTCCGTTCACCCACAAGAAAGAGCGCCCTTCGTGCCGGCGCTCTTTTGGTGTGCGAACCTTTTTTTAGGCTACCTCCTACGTGATAGGTTTCATAGTCGCATCGGCATAATGACGTATCGGTAGTCGTGCTTTTCTTCCGACACTGGCCGCAGCTGCGCTTGTGAGTTGCCGTCCTTGAACTCAAAAGCAACTTTTTCTGACCCTACTACGTTGAGGAAGTCCTGCAGGTATTGAGCGTTGAAACCTATCTCCGTATCTTCCCCGGCGAAGTCCGTTCCGATTGTCTCCCGCGCCTCGCCCTCTTCGGCGTTTTGGGAACTGATCAGTAGCTGCTCCTTGCTCAGATGCAGACGAACGGCGTGAGAACGATCATCGGCCATTAGAGCAACTCGCCTAACTGCCTGATTGAGTGCCAGTGTATCGAAAACAGCAGATCTGTCGTTGTTTTTAGGCATCACCATTTCATAGTTTGGAAATTGCCCGGAAAGCATTCGGGAAATTAACAAGCGTGAGCCTATCTGAAAGTAAACATGATTCTCGTCAGCTCCGAGACTTATCTCTCCTTCGAAATCAGAGCTGAGTTTTGTTAACTCAGAGAGCGTCTTCCTCGGGATCAGGACATCGAGACCGTCGCCCTTTGGGTCTTTGACGAAGTCCTCAGTAGATACAAAAGCCAGTCTATGGCCGTCGGTCGTTACCATTTTGACGCTTTGTTTATCGATTTCGAACTTTGCGCCAGAAAGCGTGTATCGTCCTTCTTCCTGGGTTATCGCAAAAATAGTGCGGTCTATCAGCAGTTTGATCAAAGCAGCCGGCAACTTAAGAGGCGTTGACTTAAAGCCCGGCAATTCAGGAAACGTGTCCTTCGATATGCCAGGTAGTCTAAACTTCGAACGATTACATTCTACGGTTACCCATTCATTCTCCTCTTTTCGAAAACTTACAGGAGCATCGGGAAGCAATCTGGCGATATCGAACAACTTTCGCGCCTGAACGCAAATCGCGCCCTGAGAACTTATTTCATCGGCGTCGGTGTCGCATCTAATGGTAACGTCGAGATCGGTTCCGCTTATTCTAATCGAATTTTCACCAGCTGACTCAATTAGAATATTAGCCAGAACCGGAATCGTATTCTTCCTTTCGACGATTCCCTGAACGAAAGTCAATTCCCTCTGCAGCGCGTTTCGAGCAATAACGAATCGCATCTAGTTACTCCTAACAACGGTTGGATTATCTTCTACGTCCTGAGTTTTTCTCTTATAACACGGTAAGAGGGTCGAGATAAATCCTTCAAGCGAATGTGTATCTAAATCTCCGAACAACAAGTCTGGTTTGTAAGCATGAGTGTCTTTAGTATTAGTAGTAAGGGCCTGTGGAATTGTACCTAAAAGCGCTAATTCGTTGACCCGTCTGTCCTTTAACTTTCGACTACGGGCCTGTGTAAACGACGCCAGGCTGAGACTACCTCCGGTTAGGCTTCAAATACTTCAACGAGTTTATCGACGGTACGACGCATATCCACATCCGAAGAGATTAAGCGATCGATCTTTTGCACAGAGTGCATCACCGTAGTGTGATGTTTGCCGCCAAACTGCCGGCCAATCTCCGGATAGCTTTTCTTTGTTAGGCGCTTGCAGAGATACATCGCAAGCTGTCTTGGCAGCAGGACATGTCTAACATTAGAACGCGCGACCAGCGCGTCGACCTTTACGTTGAATTGGGCAGCAACGACATTCTGTATTCGACCAATTGAAATGACATTTTCCTGGTCGCGTCGCAACACGTTGCCGACCGCGTCTTGCGCGAGCGCTTTCGAGAGCGGTAAACCTCTCAGCGAAGCCATTGCCAGCAGGCGAACGAGTGAACCTTCCAATTCGCGAACGTTGTGTTTGCTGTTAGTGGCCAGGAATAAGGCAACGTCATCCGGAAGATCTGTCTGTTGACTTTCGGCTTTTCGCTTCAGTATAGCAATCTTCGTTTCAAGATCGGGAGGCTCTATATCAGCAATCAATCCCCACTCAAAACGCGAGTGAAGGCGTTCTTCTATCCCGGGGATGTCGCGGGGGGGACAGTCAGAGGTGAGAACTATTTGCTTCTGAGCATCATAAAGGGCATTGAAAGTATGAAAGAACTCTTCCTGGGTTCTTTCTTTTCCGGTGATGAACTGAACGTCGTCGATTAGGAGTACGTCGATTGTACGATATCGCTCACGGAAGGCCTGCGTCTTGTCGTAACCATACCGAATTGCGTTGATAAGTTCATTCATGAACCGCTCCAGAGAGACGTACGCCACCGCCAGTTTGGGATTGGCCTGTCTGATCGCGTGACCTGCCGCTTGGAGAAGATGGGTCTTGCCCAGGCCCACACCGCCGTAGAGGTAGAGAGGGTTGTAAGTCCTGCCCGGCATCTCGGCGACCGCTTTGGCCGCGGCGTGGGCGAATCGGTTGCAGGAACCGACGACAAAGCTTTCGAACGTGTACTTGGTATTTAGACCTGGTTCAGCGATGCTTTGGCGATTCTCCGAGCTGGGCGTAACGCATTCCGCGGAGTTGCTTTGAAGGCTGATATCCGCACTCCGAGATTCGACCAGCCCGCTAACCTCATCGGAGTCCGCCCCGCCTTGGAAAGGGCGGACGGTCCATTGTATCCGGCAGGAGTCAAGCGCGATCTCAGTTAGCGATTCGTCGAGCACGTTGGCGTAATTAGAGACGATCCAGTCTCTAACGACGATGTTCGGTGCTGCAATGATAAGAACGCCAGGCTTTGAGCAGTCAGAGACCTTTAAAGGCCGAAACCAGGTAGCGACCGCTTGCTTACCTAACCTGCGCTCCACAGCTTGAAGGAAAGGTTGCCAAATGTTCGTTTGAGTCTCGAGCTGCATGTAGAGAACAACGCGCACTACAACATACAATACCAGATAGATCGGCTGAGCCCGATCGCTTCCATCTACGTCGTTGTCGAGGTAGTCGGAACGTAACATAGGCACTCGCTGGAACGCAAGAAAAACAACGAGAATTCGGTGGATAGACGTAAATAGACGGAAGGAACCGTTGGCGGGTGCGCTCACCGCTGACTATTATGCATAGTACAAGTATGCATGCTAGGAAAGATGAGGCGCTGAGGCAGCGGCAAGCGCGCCAGCGGGAGCAATCGCGTTGTATATACGGTCGAGATCGGCCAGGCTGTAATACTCGATCTCAATCTTGCCGGACTCTCCCGGCTCGTTCGGAATGATTCTCACCTGGGTACCCAAATGCCGCCTCAGTCGAGCCTCAGCGGCGCGAAGGTTAGGATCCTCACGAACGAATTTATTCAAAGAGCGAGGCTCCTTTGGGGCGATAAGATTGCGCACCCGGCGTTCCACTTCACGCACCGACCAGTTGTTCTTGACAATTTTCTGCGCCAGGCGTCGCTGCAAGAGAGCGTTATCAATTGTGAGTAGCGCGCGTGCGTGGCCGAAAGAAAGCTTTTCGCGCTCGAGAAGCTGGCGAATTTCTGATGGAAGCTTAAGGATGCGGAGGTAATTGGTTACAAACGAACGGTCTCGGCCGACGCGCTGAGCGACTTCGTCCTGGGTGAGGCCCAGAGATTCGATAAGTTTCTTATATGCGTTTGCTTCTTCAACTGGATTAAGGTCCGCGCGCTGAATATTCTCAATTAGGGCAAGCTCCAGGAGTTTCTCATCTGGTATATCGCGAACAATCGCTGGAACGCTACGGAGGCCAGCAATCTGCGCAGCTCTCCACCTCCGTTCGCCGGCTACTAGTTCGAACATGCCGCCACGGCGGCGGAGGAGTAGCGGTTGAATAATGCCACTGGCACGGATCGATTGCGCTAGTTCGTCAAGCTTTGCTTGGTCAAAGGTGGTTCGTGGCTGCTGGTGACCAGGTTGGATGAGATCTATTTGGACGTCAAGGACCTCTTCGTTATCCACTGGCCGCGAGTCGGTCGAGAGCAAGGCGCTCAGGCCCCTGCCCAGCGGTCTCTTCGTCATTGGTTAACATCTCCTTTGCGAGTTGCAGATACGACTCCGTACCGCGCGATCGCTCGTCGTAGTACATGACTGGTTTGCCATAACTAGGGGCCTCAGCGAGACGAACGTTTCGTGGAATGCTCGTTTCAAAGACGAGGCCGCTGTAAAAGCCCCTAAGATCAGCCGCCACGGCCGACGAGAGATTTATGCGCTCATCAAACATCGTGAGGAGCAGCCCTTCGATCTTGAGTTGTGGGTTTAGGCTGCGACGAACTTGGGTCAGAGTATTGAACAGCTCGGAAACACCCTCAAGAGCGTAGTATTCGCATTGTATGGGTATTAGCAGAGAGTTAGCGGCTACGAGCGCATTCAGGGTTAGCAGGTTTAGCGCGGGCGGGCAATCAAGAAGGATGTAATCGTACTGCTCGAGAATCGGACTAACGGCATTTCTCAAGACTAGTTCACGATCCGGCATGTCAATTAGTTCGATCTCGGCGCCGGCAAGATTTCTGTCTGATGGCACGACTTGGAATCCAAAGTCAGTGGGCAATAGGACATTTTCTATCGGTTCCTGGAGCACCAGGACGTGATAGATGTTGGTTTGCACGCTACCTCGGGGGACTCCGACACCGGAAGTTGCGTTTGCCTGGGGATCAATATCGATCAGAAGGACCTTCTGGTTGAGTCTTCCGAGGGCCGCGGCCAGGTTAACCGCGGTGGTGGTTTTCCCGACGCCACCTTTTTGATTTGCAATAGCTATAGTCTTCGCCATTCACCTGAACCGTCATCTCTTGCTTAAGCGACAGATTAGCATACAACTCCGCATCGGGCGACTGGTTTTGTTCCGAAGACCTGCACTCTAACAGACAGAGTGAATGCTGTTTCACGTGAAACATGGCTAGAGCCTACCGAGGGTCGACTGCATGGTGCCTGGCAGTGAGGTGCAAGAGCAGATTTGAAAGCGCTGCCGGCGTTATTCCAGGGACTTTGCGGGCCTGCCCGAAGCTCTGAGGACGCGCTCGTTCAAACCGTTCGATCATTTCCTGCGAAAGACTTGCTACTCCTTGAAATGAAAACCCGTCTGGTATGTGGAGTTCGTCGTGCTGGTTGAGTCGGTTGAGTGCGCTCGCCTGCGACCCCAGGTATCCCGCATAGACGTGGTCGGCAAGGGCGGACTCCAAGTCCCTGGTAGTCACCTCCCCGCGCGTAGACGCAGGTAAGAGTTGAGACAGCAGTTTCGCGTCAACGTTGGGTCGCAGCGCCAACTGCGCGAATGTTATCGGTTGCTGGAGCTCATGCCCGGTTATTGTCCTTATCTCTGCGTGATCCGGGTCGGACGGACGGAGTTTGTGAGTCTCAAGGAGAACGCGCGCGCTCGCGAGCCGGGTCCTGCGTTCATTAAATCGCTCCCAATCCAGGTCTCCAACCAAGCCAAGCCGCCGACCGAGAGGCTCAAGGCGCTCGTCAGCATTGTCGTGCCTCAACGCCAGGCGATGTTCAGACCGCGATGTAAACATGCGATAGGGCTCGTCGACGCCATGGGTAATGAGATCATCGACCAATACGCCGATATACGAGTCCTGGCGTCGCACGCGAAAGAGCGGCCTGCTCTGTGCTGCCAGCGCCGCATTGATACCGGCCATTAAACCCTGACAAGCTGCCTCCTCGTAACCAGTTGTCCCGTTGATCTGACCAGCCAGAAAGAGCCCACTTAGGCGCCGGGTTTCGAGGAAGGGTGATAATTCCCGAGGATCAATGAAGTCGTATTCGATGGCATAGCCGGGCCGAATGATCTGGGCGTGCTCAAATCCTGGAATCAAAGTAAGAATTTCCTGCTGGAGCTGAACCGGCAGCGAAGTGGAAAAGCCGTTCAGGTAAACCTCGTTGGTTTCATAGCCTTCGGGTTCAAGGAAGAGTTGGTGCCGAGTCTTGTCGGGAAACTTTACGACCTTATCCTCGATGGACGGGCAGTATCGTGGCCCTACGCCTTTGATCTTGCCCGAATAAAGAGGCGACTCATGAAGATTGCGTCGAATCGAATCATGGACGGCTACGTTAGTGTAGCCAAGGTGGCAGTTCAGTTGTCGCTGCGTTATTTCGTCCGTTGCGAAAGAAAACGGGACGATGCGCTCGTCCGGAGGTTGGGGCTCAAAGGCATCCCAATCAATGCATCTACCGTCCAGTCGCGGAGGGGTACCGGTTTTCAGTCTGCCAACAGGAAAGCCTAACTGTTTTAGCGCTTCAGCGAGTTCCGTTGACGCTGGTTCACCTGCCCGCCCGCCGCCGTAACTCTGGCGGCCTGTATGTATGCGGCCATTTAGAAAAGTACCAGTGGCGATAACCACGGAACTGGCGCCAATTCGCCGCAGGTCCTGCAACTCCACTCCCTGAACTCGGCTTCCTTCCACGACAAGAGTTGTTGCCAGACCCTGGCGCAAAGTTAGGTTGGGCGTCGCCTCAAGCGTGCGGCGCATCTCCACCCTATAGAGAGCCCGATCAGCTTGCGCCCTGGGTGCCTGAACCGCGGGGCCCCGCGACCGATTTAGGAGCCGAAACTGGATCCCTGTGCGGTCTATCACTCGCCCCATGATCCCACCCAGCGCGTCAATTTCGCGAACCAGGTGACCTTTACCGATCCCACCAATCGCTGGGTTGCAGGACATCTGGCCGATGAGGTCAAGGTTCAAAGTGAGGAGAGCGGTATGGGCACCAAGCCTCGCGGCAGCCGAGGCAGCTTCGCAGCCCGCGTGCCCAGCACCGACAACAACCACGTCAAAGACTTCATCGAACGCCATTGCTTTTGCTTTCTTGGCTATGGAGCATCAATCGAGACGTTCCTATTTTCCGATGCAGAAGGTTGAAAAAATCTGACCCAGAATATCATCGCTGGTGGTCTCGCCGGTTAATTCGTCCAAAAAGGAAAGCGCGTTGTGAAGACCAACCAATACAAGTTCTTCACTAACGCGCTGGTGCATCAGCCTCTTTGATGTCTGAAGGGCAGCGATGGTCCGCGTTAGTAAGTCATGATGCCGCGCGTTCGTAATGAGCAGGCCGTCGCTTTGCGACCTCCCATTGAGGAACGGCTTGAGTATAGCAGTCCGAAGAGTTTCAAGTCCCGCCTCGGTCTTCGCCGAGACAGGAAGAAGGCCGACGCAATTCGCACTGACGAAGATGTCCCGCTCGGCGCGCGACGCGGAAAAGGATTCCAAGTCGCTCTTGTTCAGAGCGACCAGATGAAGTTGATTCTCCACCTCCGATAGCACGTCTCGGTCTTCGTCTTGCAAGCGGGCCGATCCGTCTACGACGACGATCAGGATGTCCGCGTCGGCGGCTTCTCGCTTGGTGCGCTCGACCCCTATTGCCTCGATCTTGTCGATCGACGCCCGGATGCCAGCAGTGTCGATCAGCAAGACTGGAACTCCGTGTATGCCAATTGGCTCTGTCAAAGTGTCGCGAGTTGTACCTGGAATCTCGGTTACAATGGCCCGCCCGCGTCCGAGTAACCGATTGAATAGACTAGACTTACCGACATTCGGCCGGCCGATGAAAGCAGCTTTGAGTCCATCGCGCAAGAGCTTTCCAGCGGCGAAGGTTTGGCTGAGTCGCGACAGATCGTTTTGTATGGCTTGAAGCTCGCCGGTGAGGTCATCATGTTCGACGTTTGGCAGATCCTCTTCGACAAACTCGATTGACGATTCCAGCCTGACGATAACCTTCAGCAATTGTTCCTTGGCAGGTTTGAGAGTATTTGAGATTTCTCCTTTGAGTTGGCGCGTCGCCTGCTTTACGGCAGCATCGGTCTGGGCATCAACCAGATCGCGAATCGCTTCGGCTTCGGTCAGTTGAAGTCGACCGTTGCTAACAGCCCTCAACGAAAACTCGCCAGGGTCCGCTAACCGCGCGTCGAGTTTGAGGATGATGTCGACGATGGATTGCAGCAGCACCGGGGAACCGTGACAGTGCAACTCGACGACGTCTTCGCCGGTAAATGAATGGGGAGCTTCAAAAAAGCAAACCAGAGCGCGATCAAGAACTTCTCCGGAAGATGGATCAAAGAGATTGCGCAGTGCCAGGAGATTAGGTTGCGGACTGAACGATGGACTGGCTATCAACTCTCTCAGGATTTTCAAGGAGTCTGAACCGCTTAGCCTGATGACTCCGATCGCGCTTCGCCCGGGAGGAGTACAAAGAGCAACTATCGTATCAGCTTGAATGTCCACGCGGATCTCTCGAATGCGTCAGAAAACCTGCGGGGGTCATTGGCTGGCAGGACTCCTCAAACTGACTCGCAGGCGCCGCGCATTGCCTTCGCCGATCGACTCAGTCGCGAGATCTTGTTCCTCGGCCAGCGACAGATGTATGACCCGCCTTTCACTTGAATCCATGGGACCGAAAACGAATGCCGAAGACGTTGTCCGAACCTGGCGCGCCGCGTGCTGGGCCATGGCGCGGAGTTCAGCTTCCCGCGTTGCTCGGTAGTTATTGGCGTCGCAGACGATCCGCTCGCCTTTCGGTAATTCCCGCCCGAGCGCTTGATTGAGGATCTGCTGCAGGGCATCGAGTAGCTCGCCGCCCTGATTCAAAAGTAGGCCGCTGTCCGATCCTTCGATTGACAACAGGCAGCCGGCCTCCGACTCCAGAGCGGTAGCGCGAAGGTCAAAGCCTGCGCCATCGAATACCGAATTGAGCAGGTGCTCAGCTTTATTACAAGTTTCGTTCATCAGTTTTAGAGTAGGGATTGTACCGCAAGAAGGCACTACACGGAACGAGCGAGCGACGCTCGGGCGTCGGAGAACAGGCGGGGAGATGAGGCGTGACCTATTCCTTCTTCTTGATGAACACCTCGCCGCGCTTTGTTAGGCCAGCTTTGTTAGCCAGGGTATTCAAAACGGAGTCGAGCAAATCCTTGTTCTCAAGACGGAAGCTGGTGACGCCGGCAGCTTTGCTGTCGGGATCGTTGTATTGAAGAGTTAGATATCGCACCTTTGTCTTGATGAAGCCGATTGGGAACCCGACGTAAGGGACGTTGCTGCCGATACTGGCGGCCCTGGGTCGGACCGCGTGGCTATCGGCGTACGCCCCGGTGAGGGCGTTGTAAGGAATGAAAAGAACTTCTTTCTGTTGTTCGTTGCGAAAAAGTAAGCGCTGGTTTGTGTCGTCAAAGGTCAGCGTGCCGTTTAGCTTTTTGCGATAGCCAAAAACACCGCCTTCGTACTTCGCATTAACCGTTTGCGGTGCTGGGGCTGGGGGCGTCGTCGTTGTTTCCGGCTTGCTCGCATCGTCATTCGACATTCGCGGTCGCTGGGCGAACGCGGTCAAAGCCATCGTCACCGACAGACCAAGGGTGGTTATTGTTCTGGTTCGCTTAAACATTGAGGAAAGCCTCCGTTCTTTCTTTGGATGACGAGCTCTTGCTGGAGAATGACAGATTAAAGACGCTTCGCCAAAGCCGCAAGTTGCCAACAGTTTTCAAAGAATCCTCAGCCTGCCCCGACGGCTGGGTTGCCCTGGCAAAAGAGCGCGAATCATCGACGCATCCTGGCCAGTTGAGCCTCAGAAAAAGTGAACCGCGTGGTTCTTAGTTTCCCGTCCACGAAAGTGTAAACGATCCCCGACTTGTTACTGCGAAAGATGGAGGCATTCTGTATTTCATCGCGCACGAACTCCTTGTTTTTCAATAGAGTCATAGACTCGGGAGTATCCGAAGAATGTTCGTGTTGCAGGACGATTTCAAGAACCGTTCCCGCCAATTCCGATCGCAGCTTCTTGTTCGTGACGAATTTCTCGCTGACAAAACTCACTAACACCGTGCCGCCGGAGACGGCAAATCGCAAAGCCCCTTCAGAGCTTTCACCGATAGGTTTGCCCAGGACTTTCACGACCTCGTCGCGGCGTGACTTGAACGGCTCGATTCCGTTCCACGAGGCGGCGCCGGCGTCTTTGGCAAAACTTGCCCAGGCAAGAATAGTAAGAATCAGAACTATCGTCCCGCGCCGCGAGCAAATCGGGTGGTTTCGAATTCGTTCCATGGCGAGGATGCTAATCCAAGGTCAGGTTTTTGCAAAGGGGCGAACCCGCTCCAGCGATTCCTTGAAGTCGGCATCATTGGGCGCCACGTCGAGGGCCTTCTGATAAATGCCGAACGCCTTGGCGTATTGCTTCGTCTTTTCGTAGTCGTAGCCGAGTTCGCGATACGAGTTTACGTCAGCAGGTGATTTGGCTAAAGCACGCTCAAGAGCAGCAATCGCTTTCGGAAAATTGTTGGCGCGTGAATAAGCGAGACCAAGCAGGTAGAGCGTCAACCCACTCGCGTTGTCACTTGCGGCAGGGCGCTCAAGCGCAACGGCCGCGCGAGCATATTGTTTCGCGCCGATTAGCGCCCGGGCGTAGAGTCCGACCGCCTCTTCGTCTGAGCGCAGGCGGGTTAGGGTTTCCCCAGTTCGTACTGCACCCAGATAATCCGCGTTTGCCCTGGCTTCATCCGCGCTGGCCGTGGCGCGACGAAGATATGCTGAGGTCAACAAGAACCATGCGGAAGCGAGTCTCGCGTCATTCAACGTGGCGCGGTTCAGGGCAGAGATTGCGGCGTCAAAGTCTCCGCGCGTGAGGGCAATCTGGCCGAGATAAAGCAGCGAACCGGCGTCCTTCGGATTCGCTTTGACTGCTGCGTTGAACGACCGTTCGGCGTCAGCGGCTTTCCCGGTTTTGAATTCCGCCAGCCCGCGATAGTAAAGAAACGACGGATCTGGTTTAGGACTCTGCCGGGTGGTGACGGTCACGAGCAGTGGTAGGGCACGATCAAATCTCTCTGCCAACACATAGCTCTCCGCCAACGCATCAACCGTATGCGAATCTTCCTGGCTCGTCTTGCGCTGCAGATCAAGCGCCTTCTGCAGATCGTCGGATGCATTCGCATATTGCTTCAGGTAGAACTCAGAAAAACCCGCCAGCTTCCATGCTTCAGAATTGCCGGGATCGCTGTTAGCGATCTGCTTAGCTTCCTTAGCGGCGTCCGCGTATTGCTTTTGTTGGAAAAGTTGATAGGCGTGCGTCGTGTCTGTCGATACCGGAGCATTGCCGACAGGTTTCGCCGGTTTTACGTCGAGCAGGGGCGCGTTCTTGTCGGTGGCTGGCGGCGACTTTGGCTCTGGACCCAACAAAGTATCCGGCGGGTTGACGCGACGTGGGCGAGAGGACTGGGCCTGTACGCCGATGGTCAATGCCAGTCCGGCGCAAAAGGTAATCACTAACGGTCGAAACCTTTGGTGCTTCATAGGTTGATTCTTTCAGATTTGGGTGGACGTTTTCAACGCCACGGGAGAGGCTGAGACTTTCTTCGGATGCCACGGGCCACGGACGGGTTCGCCCCGGCCGGCAAACTTCGACAAGAGAAAGGCGGCCGGCTTGCGCGGCGACCGCCTGATAAGACCCAGTCTAGAGCAATTAGCTCTCGGCTCTAGAAGTTAAGTTTCAGACCTAACTGAAATTGGCGCGGATCGAAGGCCGCGGTCGGTTGGCTGTAGTAATGGCCGTTGCTCGCTCGCTGAGCAAACACATTTACCACTGTGTAAAAGGGGTTGGCCGAGGCTTCGTTGAAGCGATTGAAGAGATTGAATCCTTCAGCGATTATGTCCAGACGCAACCGCTCACCGAGGTGGATTTGCCGAGTGAGCCGGGCGTCAAACGAGAAATAGCTATGCGTGATGCCCATGTTGCGACCCAGGGATCCGTTTGCCGGAAAGACGCCTTGCAAACAACCGGCATCAACGCCAGTAGCGCACAACTTGCCATCAGCCAGCACGGTTGGGCGTTCGTTAGTGCTCTGAAAATCGCCGTTGGCATCCCCGACGGCGAGAATGTTGAACGGACGACCCGAAGAAAGCTCGATAATCGGAGCCAGAGAAAAGCCTCGCATGAACGATTTGAATCCACCCGCAGATTTCCATTCATTCGGCGCCGAGAACACGCCACTAAAAACGAAGCGATGTCGCTGGTCGAATAGCGAATTGGATCGCTCAGCGCGGAAGTTGGTGTTGTCCTGTGGTTTCAGCAGCGTCTGCAAGTCTGACGAGTCGTCGATCGAATGCGACCAGGTATAGGAAGCAACGAATTGAATGTTGTTTGAGAAGCGCTTTTTGAACTCAACATTCATAGCGTTGTAGTACGAGTTTCCGTCCGACAACTGCGCGTTCACGTCTGCATACGGATTGATCGGGCCGGGCGCGCGCAGGCTGCCGGCGAGTTGCGCATCAAAGATCGCCTTGGTAACTGCTCCGCCCGTTACCGCAGCAACAAAGAAATAGTTGGGACCAAGCTTGCGGAAATAATCCGCTGCCACCGGATTGACTATGATCGCGCCGGTTGTGTTGTTTCTGGCGACTAGGGCACCCAAGGCGGCGCTGCCGCTCGGTAAGAGGACCGTGTAGAGAGCGCTGCTGGTATTTGGGATTGTGAAGAACGCTGCCTCTGCCAAGCCCGTCGGCGCGCGTCCGGTGGCCGGACAAGGGACGGGGCCGCAAGCAACCGGATTGTTGGCCGTGAAGCGGCGGAAGTTGTTCACCAGGAAATCAGACTGCACGATATTTACGTCTTGCGGGTGCCCCAGGTGGCGCGCGTTGACGGTAATGAAACTGGCAGAAAGAACCGAGTTCTTGCCTATCTGACGTTCGATCGCCAGGTTGCCCTGCGTGGCATAGGGGTATTCGAAATCCTTGCTACCGTGCAGAGTGAACGGCAAGATCGGACCAAAGCCCG
>DATGVD010000511.1:0-5847 GCA_035300785.1 Pyrinomonadaceae bacterium
GTCAGAATTGTCGCGCCGGTTCCGGCGGTGTTGCCGTTGACCGTGATAGGCGCGTTATTTTTTGTCGCCAGCTTTGCGGTGATGGCGCGCTGCGGCGCGCCGGGCGCCGGCGCGGGCAGGCCCGCCAGCACATAGACTTGGGCGAATGAAAAAGCCATCAATACCACAACGGCCTTCAAAGCTTTTTTGTGTCTGCTGGTCATGGTGCTCGACTCCTGCCTGGGTTGTTCGATCTGATTAGGCGCGGGCAGTTTACTTCGGTTGCCGTGATACGTCAAATGTTTTGTTGAAGCGACGGAGGACCGTTGACCGAGGACGGCGGTCGCCCGTCAGCCGTCGCCGGTCGGGCGTCGTTTGCACCCTCCCTCACGGTCGGGTTTCCGCCCTATTTCCTGACGGCGTTATAAAACTGGTCGGCGAGTTTTGGATCAAGCTTCTTAAGGATCGCAAACTCTCGGGTCACGCCGTCCTTGTCATTAAGACTGGCATAAACCAATCCGAGACTGTAGTGCGCCTGGGGCTGCATGGGTTTGAGCCGGATGGCCTCTTTCAGCGCCACCACCGCGTCCTGATATTTTCCGCCCCTGTTGAGGGCATTCCCTAAACCGTAGAACGCGTCAAAGCTCGCCGGGTTTAGAACCGTCGCCGTCCGAAATGCATCGGCCGCTTCGTTGAATTGCCCGGTGCGAAAATCCGCGGCGCCCAGATTGAGTTGTGCCTGTTCGTAGTCGGGCTTGAGCTGCGTCGCTTGCTTGAACGATTTCGCGGCCTCAGGGAATCGGCCCGCGTCAAAGTATGCCTTGCCCAAATTGTAGTGCGCCGCGACATAATCCGGCTTGAGCGACACTGCCTGCTTCAGCGCCTCAATCGCCTCGGCAGGCTTGCCCGTCTTGTCGTAAACGTAACCGAGCCCATTCAGCGCCTTCGCGTACCTGGCATCAAGCGCGATTGCTTTTTGGTAAGCGGCGATAGCTTCCGGCTCCTGGCCGAGCTTGTCTGCGGCGTAAGCCAGATTGTTGAAGACGGTCGCCAGATCGCGTTTCAATCGCGCCGCTTCGCGGAAGGCCGCGACCGCTTCGGGAAAGCGGTTCAGGTTCGTCAAAGCAATCCCGAGATTGTTTTGCGCCTCGCCGTACTCCGGCCGCAGCTTGATTGCCTGCTGATATGCGTCGGCCGATTCGGCGAACCTGGCCGACATCAGGTAAGCATTGCCGAGATTGTACGCCGCGTCGGCAAAGCCGGGCTTGAGTTTGATCGCTTCCTGAAACGCGCCGATTGCATCGCCATATTTTTCCAGCGCGTACTGGGCCGCGCCGAGATTGTTTTGCGCGTCCGCGTCGCCGGGCTTCAGACGCAGCGACTGCGTGAAGGCATCCACCGCGTCTTTGTATTTGCCGGCCTTGTAAGACGCCGCGCCCAGGTTGTTATAGGCAAACGCGTCGTTTGGGGTGAGCTGGATAAGTCTCTTGAGCGCCGCGATCGAATCGTCATAGCGCAACAGACGATCATACGCATACCCCAGGTTGCTGTACGCGCCTGAGTTGTCCGGCCGGAGTTTCACTACCGCTTCATACGCCTTCGCGGCTTCTTCGTTGCGACCCATGGTCAGGTAGGTATCGCCGAGAGCGTTGAGCGCTTCGGACCAGTCTGGCTTTAAGGCAATTGCCTTCTTCAGCGCGGCCTCTGCCAGATCATATTTTTCAGTGACGTTGTAGGCGATGCCCAGATTGAAATAGCCGTCCGCTTCGTCCTTGTTCGCATCGACAGCTTTCTGAAAGGCGTCGATCGCGTTCTGGTTCTGGCCTTGCGCGAAATACGCGGCGCCAAGATTGTTGAAGCTGAGCGCGTCGTTCGGTTTGAACGTCAGCGCCTTCTTGTATGCCTCGACGGCTTCGGCATATTTCCCTACGTCGTATAGCGTGTTGCCCTGGTTGTTATAAACCTCGGCCTTGTCTTCGTTCGAGGGCTCTGTCGGAGTCGGTTCAGGTCCGGGAACGCCGGGCTGTGGCTTCGGCGGTTTGTTGGCCGCAATCGCGGTGGGCCGAGGCGTCCGTCGCCGCGCAATCAAAAGGCTTGCGCCGCCGGCGAGATCGCGCACCCGCGGCGGACGTTTGAAGACTACCGACGCCCCGCCGATGATGTCCTGTCCGGCCAGCGAACTGGCGCCGCCGGAAATGTCCTGGGGCCAACCGAAAATATGTTGGCCTAAGAGCGCCAGCATCACCACGAGTACCAGGCGGCGAAATCTATTTTTGCGTTTAGGCAATTAATTACCTTTCAAAACTGTGGGTCAGTTTTCGTTCAGAGTTCAACCTTTAGGTTGCTGCTTGCATGAAAGCTAAAGCTTGAACTCTCAACGGCAGCCGTCCGTACCCTGAACGCGTTCTTTTGATGCGCTTGCGCGACTTTCTGATGCGCGTTCATCGAAACTAGCCGGCGACTTTGGCTGGCCCCGCCGGCGGCGTCATCTCCTTAAGGCTCAGGATAGCGAGGAGCGCCGCAAACACCAACGCGTTGGCAGTGATGTGCAAACCAAAATCGACCATGCTGTGTACGGCGACTCCGACTAACCCGATTACGGCGCCGCTCGCCACGGCCCGCTGAAATCCGTCCGTCACGCTCAATGCCCGACGTGCCTGGCGGACTACCACAATCGCAAACCAGATAAGCAATCCCACGCCGGCGATTCCGCCGCTGGCCAACACTTCGAGATAATCGTTGTGCGCTTGCTGGGGCGTCAACCTGCCGGAAGCCTGATGGAATTGCGAAACCTCAGCCCAGTATCCGCCAAAGCCCGCACCCGTGATTGGATGCGCCTTGAACATCAGCCAGGTGGATCGCCAGATGTCGCGGCGGCGCGCGCCTTCATGCAACTCGCTCCGGTCGGCGCCCGCGATTTCGATCGCAGCGGTTTCCGCGCCCGTCGCCAACTGATCGCCGCCGAGCCACAAAGCCCCGCCCGCAACTACGATTAGCAACACCACGATGATCGCCGCCCGCACCGCCACTGAGCGCGTCCAACTCTTTGCCTCGTCCGCAGCGCGCGGGCGCGAACCGAAGAAAATCGCCGGCGCGCAAACTACCTGCGCCGCCATCGCCAGCAATCCGCCGCGCGAATTCGAAAGCACCAGCGCCACCCACATCACCAGAAACGCCGCCAGATACATCAGCAGCCGCTCGCGCTTTTCGCGGCGCATGATGGCGACGCCGGCGACCAGGGCCAGGGCCATCTCCATCAAGTAAGCGAAGTGGTTCTTGTTGATAAATTGAGCGTAGCCGATGCCCGGCCTTAGCAGCGGCAAGCCAAAGCCAGGCGCATGCTGCCTCGCCTGGCGCGCGATTCCAAAAAGAGCGGTCGCGAGCGCCACGCCGATGATTGCATGAACCAGCACGCTTAATCGTCGCCGGCTGCCGGTGTAGCGAACCAACATAACGCCGGCCACAATCAGCGCAGCCAGCTTGAGCGCGAAGCGCCGTGACTCAAACGGATCAGCGCTGATCGCAAACCAGACTTTATTGCCGGCCCAATTCATTTGCCAGAGAGGCAGGCTTTGCACCAACGCCATTGCCACCAGCGCGATCATGGGATAAAAGACGCGCACGTTTCCCCGGGTCCACGCGCCCGAGAACAAGCCATGGATGATCCAGAGCAGGCCGAGAATGAACACAGCGCACTCGAACGCGGCTTCCCACCGCGGTTCGACGGCGCCGTATGGAATTGCGACCAGCGCGATGAGGACGACCAGACTGTAGAAGACAAACGCTTCGACAAAGGCGGGCAACTTGCCCTGCGCTTCGGATCGCGGCAGAGCGCCTGATTCATCCCGAAGCGATCGAGACTCTTGCCTGGTGTCCATTTGAGAATCGATTCAGCCTGGTGAGGAATTCACCCGGCGGTCGGGTAATGGGTCAGTTTGAGCTTAAGGGCTCAACCCATCACTGGGAGCGCGGGCGCCCTCGCCCGCATTGAGCGCGCAGCGCGAACACGATTTTCTCGAAGCCGTCGAATACGTTTTGAGGAAATTGAGCGCGGTGTCCGCAGGCTGTGCGGGCGGGGGCGTTCCCAGTTAACAACTGGCCCTCTCCGTTCAGAACGTTGAAACTGACCCACTACCGAGAATCGATTTAGCCTGGTGAGGAATTCACCTGGCGGTCGCAGCCATTTGCCGAGAGGACGCCTGGCGCGCGCAATTGGTGAAGATGCGCTCAGCCGCCTCAGTCATCGCCGGCCGAAAAATCGTGGCGAGATAGTTAGCGTCGAGCAACAATGCGTCACCGTCAAACTGGCGATAGAAGTTGACGTAGCCATCCACGCCGTTGCGGTTGCCGAGCGGCAGACGCATCGACCAGAAACGGCCTGACCCGACGATTTCGCCGGCGCTCGTGTCGGCGCGTTTCCAGGTCCAATAAATTCTTCCGTCGCGCATCGTGGCCCGCTGGGAAGCTTTGGTGCTGAGTTGGGCGAGCGCGAGATCGTTCAGCTCAGGTTGCCGCTCGCAGCTCAACTGGATCGTGGCATAAACGAATTCGCCCGGTTCAAGCAACTCCAGCACGCCGGCAAACAATTCGTTCAGCGTTCCGGCCGCCGCTACGGCGCGACAAGACCGTCGCACCTGAATGTTCCGGGCCGCACGCGCGCGCCGCTCACCGAGGTTTCGTTTGACGCTCGCCCGCAGTTCGTCAACCTCGTGATAGCGCAGTTGGCCAACCGCTACGATGACGGCGACACCTACGACAAAGAGCACCACTGCGGTCAGCCCGCTGCCGCTATTGACGAACAACATCGCCAACAATCCAAATGCCGCGCTGACTCCATAGAGCACCAGGACCACGCGGCGCTGTGACCAGCCGCGCGCCAGAAGCATGTGGTGAATATGCTCGCGGTCTCCCTTAAAGATCGGTTTGCCATTCACGAAGCGCCGCGCGATCGTGACGCCGGTGTCCACCACCGGCAGAGCGAAAGCCAGCAGTGGAATCGCCACGGCCACGGCGGTGGTGGCTTTCTGCGCTCCCTGAATCGAAAGCGCCGCCAGCACGAAACCCACAAACAGCGAACCTGAATCTCCCAGGAAGATCGAAGCAGGATTAAAATTGTAGCGGAGAAAACCCGCCAGCGCGCCGCACAAGACCAGCCCAACCACCGTGACGACCGGCCGGCCCTGGATCAGCGAGACAATCAGCAGCAGCAGAGATGAAAACAGCGCCGAGCCCGTCGCCAAACCGTCAACGCCGTCAATCAGATTAAATGCGTTGGTGATACCGACAACCCAAACCAGGGTTACCAGATAGCCGACCACCGGCGGAAAGCTCACGGCGCCCACAAATGGAACCGACAGGCCTTCGATCCGCCCACCCAGCACGTAGAACAAAGTTGTAATTGCGCCGAGCCCTAAGAACTTCACGGTCGCGCCGGCGCCGCGTAGGTCGTCGTACACGCCCAGACATAAGACAAGGAAGCCACAGCCGAGGAGGACCGGAATCTGGCGCCACTGTGGGCGCAGAGCCAGCGTTAAGAGATTGCGGTGAAACAGGAGCGCCGACAAAGCGATCGAGACGGACAAAAAGATTGCGACGCCGCCCAGTCTTGGCACTGGCGTCAGATGCACCCGGCGATCGTCGCGAGGTTCATCGACCAGCCTGAGCCGTTCGCAGAGACGTCGCAGCAACGGCGTCAGAACCAGCGCCGCCGACACGGCAATCAGAAAAAGCGCGAAATAGGTTTTCAGTTTCTCACTCCGGTAAACGAATTCTTATCGGACCGCAGATTGTAGCTTCGTCGCTGCTGGCTCGATCTTTTCTTCAGTCGGGTGCCCGCAGAGTGCCTCAATGTGCGCCAACAGTCTTGGC
>DATGVD010000512.1:0-4199 GCA_035300785.1 Pyrinomonadaceae bacterium
ACTTGTCGTAAACGTCTGGGCGATCGGCGATGCTGGTTGTACCCAGGACTTCGCGCATCCGGCGAGTCATATCAATCGCGCCCTCGTGCGCGACCAGATGGCCCAACTCATGCCCGATGACGCCGGCAAGTTCATCTTCGTTCTGTGCCGAGGCCACCAGTTTGCGCGAGACATAAATCCGGCCA
The DNA here is from genome assembly GCA_035300785.1 of Pyrinomonadaceae bacterium. Lineage (GTDB taxonomy): Bacteria > Acidobacteriota > Blastocatellia > Pyrinomonadales > Pyrinomonadaceae > UBA11740. Next base: position 186 of record DATGVD010000512.1, read on the forward strand.
CCCGGCAGCACGAAAGCGTTGGCATCGGGCAAGTCCACAAGGAAGAATTGGAACCGTAGCTTCGTTAACGGCAGATTCCTGGTCAGGCGCTCGCCAATCTGAGTCAAATACTGGGTCACGGCCGGGTCTTCGATAACTCGGTAGTGTTTTTGAATGTGTTCGGCAATTGCGTCTCCCAGGTAGACTTCCTTTTCGTCCGCAAAGATGTTGGGTTCGGTCGAAGTTGGGAGCGCAACCGGCGGGGCGCAATTTTGCTGTTGAGCTGCCAATGGATAAACAAGTATGCTGCACAGCAAAGCTACCGAGTAGTAAAGGACTTTGTTTCGTTTCATGAGAGGGTCCAAAGCTGCAAGGCCTTGAAATCGTGGAAGACTAAATAGCACTTTGCCGAGGGGAAGTCCAAATTGATCTTGATATGAAATCGCTTTCAAATAATCTCGACAAACAAGAGGTGTTGCAGCGCCTGAGCCTGGTCAAGCCCGAGAGCGCGCGACGCTGGGGTAAGATGACGGCCGGTCAGATGGTCTGTCACCTGAATGACTCGTTCAAAGCCGTCATCGGCGAGCGGCCGGTCAGCTCAGTCAACAATATTCTTGGCCCTAACCTGATCAAGTGGGTCGCGCTCTACCTGCCGATCCGCTGGCCGCATGGCGTCCCGACCAGACCGGAAAACGATCAGGAGACTGGCGGAACGAAGCCAACAGAATTTGCCGCCGACGTCCGCGAGCTGGAAGCGCTGGTTGATCGGCTTACTCAGGAAAGGGACTTCAGTTGGGGACGCCATCCACTCTTCGGGGCGATGCCGGAGCGCGATTGGTTGCGTTGGGGTTACCTGCACATGGATCATCATCTGCGCCAGTTCGGCGTCTAAGCTGCAACCATGAGCGAGCCAGAGTCATTCGCAGTCGAAGTTAATGATCAAGAAAGCGTCACGGCGCTGCTTTACTCAGCGGCAAAGAAAAACCGCGCCGGCTTTACCGTCGTGCTCGGGCACGGCGCGGGTGCGAATCAGTTGAGCGGTTTTATGCGCATGGTAGCCGGCGGTCTGGCAGGGCGCGGAATTGACGCAGTAACTTTCAATTTTCTTTACACTGAGCGGGGACGGCGGATTCCCGATCCGAAGGCGCGACTTGAGTCCTGCTATCGCGCGGTAATCAATGGCGCACTAAATCATCGAAAGCTCAAAAAGAATCGTTTGGTCATTGGCGGCAAGTCGATGGGCGGACGGATCGCTTCGCAGGTCGCAGCAGCAGAGGGTAATCGCATTGCGGGCCTGGTTTTTCTTGGCTATCCGCTGCATCCGCCGGGCCGGCCCGACAAGTTGCGCGATGAGCACCTGAAAGAGATTCGCGCGCCGATGCTGTTCGCGCAGGGCGCGCGCGATACGTTCGGCACTGCCGACGAGATTCGCGCGGTAATCAAGAAGCATCGCTTGCCGGCAACGCTGTATGTCATTGAAGGCGGCGATCATTCTTTCAAAGTTCCGAAGAGCGCAGGCGTTCCGCAGGCGACGGTCTACGAGATGATAATGGATAAGGTGACCGACTGGTCGCGGACGCTTTAGATCCGGCGGATCACGAAGTTCGTTTTGCTGGGAACGCGGGCGCCCTCGCCCGCAATGAGCGCGCAGCGCGAACAACAACTTGGACAAAGGTTCTTACATCTTCGGAAGAAACCTCGCGCGTGCGTCGGAGCGGGCGAGGGCGCCCGCGTTCCCAGTAACAGAGGAGATCAAATCTTGAGCAGCTACAATTTTATTCAGCTGGATGTTTTCACTGACCAGCCTTTCTGCGGCAACCCGCTCGCCGTGTTTCCCGAAGGTGACGGAATCAGCGATGAGCAGATGCAGCAGATCGCGCGCGAGATGAATCTGTCGGAAACCGTTTTCGTGCTCCCGTCCGAAAAAGAGGGAGCATTGCGAAAGCTCCGCATCTTCACGCCGGGAAGTGAATTGCCCTTCGCCGGCCATCCGATCGTGGGCACCTGGAACTGTCTGGCGCGGGAAGGCGTCGTGGCGCCGCCCGAGAGTGGGACCGGCTGGGTCCATCTGAAACATGAAGTGGGCATCGGCGTGTTGCCGATCGAAATCGAGTTCAAAGACGGCGAGCCCGTGCGCGTGGTGATGACGCAGGGCAAGTTTGAAATTCGCGGCGAGATCGAAGACCCGCACGAGCAAGCCGACATCGCGCGCGCGCTGGGTTTAGCGAGCGAGGACCTGGACGAGAGTTTGCCGATCCAGGCAGTCTCAACTGGAAATACAATGCTACTGGTGCCGATACGATCGCTGGCTGATTTAGGCCATTGCCGGGTTAACCAGCCGTTGCTCGACGAAATCTTCGCCCGCAGCGAGGTTTTGAAAGGATTGAACGGGACGGGTTGCTACGCGTTCACGCGCGAGCCGCTCGAAATCGGCGAGGCCCGCGCGCACGCGCGATTTTTTGTCGGAATGAACATTGGTGAAGACCCGGCCACCGGCAGCGCGGCGGGACCGCTCGGAGGTTATCTGGTTCATCATGGCGCCACGAACGCCGATCCAGTCGATGGCGCTTATCGATTTGTGATTGAGCAGGGAGATTTTATCAATCGCCCCAGCCGCATTGGTTTGGAAGTGAAGGGCGAGCCGGGCAAGGTTGAAGAAGTTCGCGTCAGCGGAACCTCGGTCGTGGTCGCGCGCGGAGTTCTGGAGTTTTAGGGTTGAGTGCTTGGTAACTCCCTCTCCCTTAGGGAGAGGGCTGGGGAGAGGGATTAGGCGGCTCAAGATGGATCTCGATCTCTTAATCATCGGCGCCGGCCCGGCTGGACTTTCGGCCGCCGACGCCGCGGCGCGCGAAGGGCTCAGCTATGTCGTGATCGAAAAGGGAACCATCGCGAACACGATTCGGCAGTATCCGGTGGGCCGCACGCTGTTCTCAACGACCAACGAACTGGAGATGCGCGAAGGGGCGCTGAAACCGGTGCGCGAAAAACCCACGCGTGAAGAACTGCTGTCGCATTACATTCATTTTGTGCTCGACCAGGATTTGCGAATCAACGCCGGCGAAGAAGTCATCGATATTGAGCGTGCTGAGTCGGACGAATTCGTCGTTCACACGAAAAGTCAGGACGTGATTGGGAGAGCCACCAGCGCCACTTATCGTGCGCGGCGTCTGCTGTTCGCGATCGGCGCGATGGATCATCCGCGGCGCTTGAATGTTCCCGGCGAAGATCTGCCGAAGGTTCATCACCGCTTTATCGAGCCTTATCCTTACGTGCGCAAGGACGCGATGGTCGTTGGCGGCGGCAACAGCGCGGCGGAGGCCGCATTATTCCTGTCGGAAGAAGGCGCGCGCACAACGATGGCCATCTGGCGCAGCGATTGGGAAAATCGCGATCCGAAAGCCGGCGCGATGAAGCATTGGGTGCGCTCGCCGCTCGAACGCGAGATTACCGAAGGACGCTTGCGCGTCGTCCTCTACAAACAAGTCGATGAGATCACTGAACGCGAGGTCACGTTGACAACTGACGCCGGAGAAAAGCTGAAGATCCCAAACGACGTGGTGTTTGTGCTGGTGGGCAGTGATGCCGATCTTACTTTGCTGCGAAAGCTGGGAGTGAAAGCTGAGGCCGGACGCGCCGCCTTCACCGAAGTGCCCGTTTACAATCCGGAAACATTCGAGACGAATGTGCCGGGCATTTACGTTGCCGGCCACTTCACGAATGCTCGTCACATTAAGCCGGCGATCGACGTGCCGCGAAAAGTCGTGCCGTTAATTGCGCAAAGCCTGCGGGTCACCGCCGAGTCATAGCGTGCGTTCCGGGTTGAGTGCTGAAACAGAGGCTTAGAGATCGGGCGAGACGTAAAAGCCATCCACGAAATCACACGAAATAACTCGAACCGGAATTCTCTTTAGTGTCGCTTAGTGTGGTTTCGTGGATCGCTGTCCAGCTTTTTGACGGAGACAGAAGTCTAAAATGGAAACTCCTTTGACACCGCTGGACTTTGCCCGCCGCGCGCGCAAGCTTTATCCCGAGCGC
>DATGVD010000513.1:0-2069 GCA_035300785.1 Pyrinomonadaceae bacterium
CAATCACGCATTGCAGAGATTGTGCGACAGCCGGCGCTGGAGCCGGGAATTTTCGCGGTCAAGATCGTTTCGCTAGATACGGGCAACGTCATCTTTGAGCAGTACGCGAACAAGTTTGTCCGGCCCGCGTCGAACATGAAGCTTTACACAGTCGCGGCGGCGCTCGATCGGCTCACGCCTGACTATCACTTCATCACCTCCGTTTACGCGAAAGAAAAACCGGACAAAGGCAATGTCAAAGGTGATTTGATTGTCTACGGTCGCGGCGATCCTTCGATTGCGGCGCGCTTTAATAACGGCGACTACTTCAAAGGCATTAACGATCTTGCCGAACGCATCGTGGCCGCCGGAGTGAAACGCATCAAAGGCGATCTCGTGGGGGACGAAAGTTACTTCAAAGGATCGCCGGTTGGCAGCGGCTGGGAATGGGAAGATCTAACGTGGTCGTACGGTGCACTGATAAGTGCGCTATCGATCAACGACAATGCCATCGACTTAAATGTAAAGCCGGGCGCGACAGTTGGCGCGCCTGTCAGCGTAGTTACTGGACCACCAAACGCGTCCTTCCTGACGATCGTTAATCGCGCCACGACTTCACCAAAGGAATTCAAGAGCGACCTGCAAATCTATCGCGGTCTGGGCGCGAACACTTTGGAGATTTCCGGAAGCATTCCGCTCGGTGATAACGGGTGGACGGGCAGCGTAGCGATTCCCGATCCGGCGCTGGCATTTGTTTCAATGTTGCGCGATGCATTGATCAAACGCGGCGTGAAGATTGATGGACAACTGCGCACAGCGAGTTCTCTATCATTCGAACGGCTTCCCTATCTCGAGCGCGTTCAACCAACTGGTATAGCGGTTGAGATTGCTTCAATGCAATCACCGCCGCTCAGCATCATTGCTTCTCATACCTTAAAACCCAGCCAGAACCAATACACGGAGATCATTCTGCGAGCGCTAGGCGAGTGGGCGCGGGGTGACTTGAGCCCCACTCGTGATTATGTGCAGGACGTGCCGAAGAGTAGCGAAGTTGCAGGACTGGGCGTTGTGAAAAAGTTTCTTCGCCAGGCAGGTGTTGATGAGAACGAAGTCGCGCTCAACGATGGGTCTGGTTTGTCGCGCAATGATTTGATCTCGGCGAACACGACGGTGCAGTTGCTGACTTTCATGTCAAAGCATAAATACTTCGCACAGTTTCGCGACGCGCTGCCGATTGCCGGCGTCGATGGCACGTTGCGCACGCGCATGCGGGGCACGCCCGCCGAGGGAAACCTGCGCGCGAAAACCGGCTCGCTTAGCTCAGTCGCGTCTCTGTCAGGTTACGTCACGACGGCGGCGGGCGAGCATCTGGTCTTTTCGATGATGCTCAACAATTATCCGGACGCGGGCGCGCTGCGCCGCGATTCAATCGACGCTATCGGAATTCTGCTCGCATCGTTTGCGGGGAAGTCGCAGTAGTCTGGCTCGACTTGAAGGGAAGCGATGTTGGATTGACCGACTAGCGGAGCACGGTTATAGTCTTGGTTTATGAGCGTGCAAAACGTTAAAGAGGAAGCTCGAAGGCTCGTGGAAAACTTGCCGGAAGACGTAACCTGGGACGATCTGATGTACCAGATTTACGTACGTCAAACCATTGAAGCGGGGCTGGCTGACAGTGAGGCGGATCGAATCATCGAAGTAAAGGATGTTCGTAAGAGATTTGGATTACCAGAGTGAGAGTTGTCTGGACCAAGGCCGCTGATAGCAATCTCCAAGCCATCTATGACTACATCGCTCAAACCTCCGTCGATTACGCGCGGAGAATGATTGAGAGAATTACCGACCGCTCACCACAGATCGGCGCCTTTCCGATGGCAGGACGCACGGTCCCCGAATTTCAAGTTGGTCAGTTGCGTGAAGTCTTCGAGCATCCCTACCGAATAATCTACCGGATTCGACCAGATCGAATTGACATTATCGCCGTCGTGCACATGTCCCGCCATCTCGATACAAATAATCCACCGCAGATCAATTGAAGGTCATTTAGCGTAGACGATGGCACCTCTCTTCACAAAATTTCACGGCTACGG
>DATGVD010000514.1:0-5586 GCA_035300785.1 Pyrinomonadaceae bacterium
CGTTCGTGCGGACCGGCGCGCGTCACATCTTTCACCAGTTTGTGATCCGCGTGCGGGATGGCCGCCGCGACGCGTTGCGAGAGCATTTGCGCGCGCGCGGCGTTGGCACGGACGTTTATTATCCGGTGCCGCTGCACTTGCAGGAATGCTTCGCTTTTCTTGGTTATCAGCCCGGCGACTTTCCGATCGCTGAAGCCGCCGCGCAAGAGACTTTGGCCTTGCCGGTCTATCCCGAGTTAACTGCCGACCAGCAGGATTACGTGGTGAGTTCGGTCGCCGAATTCTTTCGATCGTGAATCGGCTTAGTTCCCTTTGAAGTCCTTCGCTGGGCGCTAGTCACGCACGACCAGCACCAATCCTAAAACACAGAAAATCAACCCGAGGACATTACGGAGAGACAAATGATCCTTGAAGACCAGGATGCCGATGGGAATTAGCATGGCGGTAACCGCAACATTGGTCGCGACTGCGGCTACGCCAAGTTTCCAGCCGGCTCGATACGCCAGCAGAAAACCCAACTCAATGCTGGCAGCGGCAGCGCCCAGAACGAAAACTGCCCAGTTCGAGTCTTTGACCGATCCGATTAAGGATTTCTTACCCGGGTAAGCGAGCGCGCAAACGAAGCAGAGAACGATTCCTACCGCGTACGCGATGATCGTCGCATGGAACGGGTTCATTTCTTTCGGGATGGATTTTTGGGCGAGATGATAAAAAAGCATTCCGCCGACAGCTAACGCAAATGGGAAATAGAAACTTGTCATTGTTATCGCTCTTCAGAGCGATCCCCAGCGCGTCTTGGTGGTGGCGGCGGCATGCTTCAGTTCGCGCGCGGCGGCTTCGTGTTTCGCTAACTCAAGATCGTAGTCCGTCATCAGCTTCACCAGGCCGTCGAAAGTGACCTTTGGTTCCCAGCCAAGTTGGCGGCGGGCTTTACTGGGATCGCCCAACAGCAGATCGACTTCGGCGGGACGAAAGTAACGCGGATCGATCTCGACATACTTTTCCCAGTCGAGATCGAGATAGCTGAAAGTCTTTTCCAGAAACTCGCGCACGGAATGCGTCTCGCCCGTCGCGATCACGTAATCATCCGCCTCTTCAGCATTCATCATCAGCCACATCGCTTCGACATAATCCTTCGCATAGCCCCAGTCGCGCTGCGCGTCGAGGTTGCCCATGTAAAGTTTTTCCTGCAGGCCGAGCTTGATGCGCGTGGCCGCGCGGGTGATTTTGCGCGAGACGAAAGTTTCGCCGCGGCGCTCGGATTCGTGATTGAACAAGATTCCGTTCGAGGCAAACAGCCCGTACGATTCGCGATAGTTCACGGTGATGTAATAGGCGTAAGCCTTGGCGCATCCGTAAGGCGAGCGTGGATGAAAGGGCGTCGTCTCAGTCTGCGGCGTCTCAGTCACCTTGCCATAAAGTTCCGATGACGACGCCTGATAGAACTTCGGCCGAATGCCCGCTTCGCGAATGGCTTCGAGAAAGCGCACCGTGCCGAGGCCGGTTACTTCGCCGGTGTACTCAGGAATATCGAAACTCACGCGCACGTGCGATTGCGCGCCGAGATTGTAAATCTCGTCCGGCTGCACCTGGCGCAGGATCGTGTTGAGCGAACTCGAGTCGTTCAGGTCGCCGTAAACCAGACGCAGGCGCGTTCCTTTTTCGTGCGGATCCTGATAGAGATGATCGATGCGATCCGTGTTGAAGGAAGACGAGCGGCGAATGATGCCGTACACTTCGTAGCCTTTTTCCAGAAGCAATTCCGTCAGGAATGAACCGTCCTGCCCGGTGATACCTGAGATTAGTGCGGTCTTAGTCATAAATTGTTTGTTTACCGAGTCAATCAAAGGCGCGATTTCGGCGACTCAAGAGTTTTTGATACCATAACGAGCCTTGGGTTTTTGCGCAAGTTGACCGCAAAGCGAAAAGTGTCCTAGTTTCGTTTCGTGTGTTTCGGCGGATTACAAGAGAACGATCCACTAAATCACACCAAATCGCACGAACAGTGCCGCTTCGTGTGGCTTCGTGGATCCTTTCCGCAAGCCGACTCTCAGAATTAGGAAATTAAGAGAATACTTGGAAGTGAAACACGGTTGAGCGATACATTCCCATACCAGCGAGTAACCGTCACCGGAGGCGCGGGTTTTCTCGGGCGGTTCGTGATCGAGAAGCTGCAGGCTTACGACGGCGTGGAAGTCTTCGTGCCGCGCAGTCGCGACTATAACCTGATCGAGAAGGCGGACATCGATCGGATGCTGAACGACTCGCAGCCCGACCTGGTGATTCATCTCGCCGCAGTGGTCGGCGGCATCGGCCACAACCAGAAGAATCCGGGTAAATTTTTTTACGACAATTTGATGATGGGAGTGCAGCTCATCGAACAGTCGCGGCTGCGCGGCATTAAAAAGTTTCTGGCGACCGGCACCGTGTGCGCTTATCCGAAATTCACCGACGTGCCGTTCAAAGAAGACGATTTATGGAAGGGTTATCCCGAAGAGACGAACGCGCCTTACGGCCTGGCGAAGAAGATGATGCTGGTTCAATCCCAGTCTTATCGCGAACAATATGGTTTCAATTCGATCTTTCTGTTGCCGGCGAATCTTTACGGGCCGGGCGATAACTTTGATCTGGAAACCTCGCACGTCATTCCGGCGCTGATTCGCAAGTGCGTCGAAGCGCGCCGCAGCCAGGCGCCGTTTGTCCAAGTCTGGGGAACGGGCAAAGTGTCGCGCGAGTTTCTTTACGTCGAAGATTGCGCAGAGGGAATCGTGAAAGCCGCGGCCAGCTATAACGAAAGCGATCCGGTGAATCTGGGGAACGGCCGCGAGGTGGTAATCAAAGATCTGGTCGAGACAATCGCGCGCTTGACGGGTTATCAAGGCGAGATTAAATGGCAGTCGGATAAACCAGACGGACAGCCGCGCCGCCAGCTCGACACCACGCGCGCATTTGAGAAGTTTGGCTTTCGCGCGCAGACGTCGCTGGAAGACGGGCTGCGAAAGACGATCGACTGGTACGAGACTTCGTTCAAGGCCCGAGGGGCGTAAATATGGAGTGCGGTGGCAAGCGCGACACCGCTTTGGCTTACTCCTTTTGGATTGCATCATTTAGACAACGGATAACCAAAGCGCCGTCGCCGCTTCGCTTTGCCGGCGCACTCCAAATAAGACATGCCGCCAAAGCTCAGCATTGTCACACCGTCCTACAATCAGGGACAGTTTCTCGAAGAGACGATTCTGTCGGTACTCGATCAAAAGTATTCGAATCTCGAATACATCATTATCGACGGTGGCAGCACGGATGCGAGCGTCGAGATCATTCGTCGTTATGAAAAGCACCTGGCCTATTGGGTAAGCGAAAAGGATCGCGGCCAGGTGCATGCAATTAATAAAGGGATCGAGCAAACAACCGGCGACATTTTCGGTTTCATAAACAGTGACGATCTCTATCTGCCCGGCTCGTTCGCGGCGGTGGCGGAGCACTTTGAGAATCACCCGGAAAGCGAATGGGTTTGCGGCGACACGGTGATGTTCGGCGACGGAATGGAGGACGAATTGATTCAAGCCGAGGTTCCCAAATCCGCGGCGCATTGTCTTTCATGGGCCTACAGGGCACCGCAGCCCGGAATGTTTTGGCAGCGCGAATTGTTGGTTGACGGATTTCAGGAGCAGTGGCGTTATTGTTTCGATCACGAGCTGTATGTCCGCCTGCTCCTTGCGGGTCACCAGTGCCGGCACCTGCCGGTAACTGTCGCCGCCTATCGATTACATCCCGACAGTAAGACGGTCGCCGAAGGGGATCTCTTCGATCTGGAGTTCGACGCCATTGCCGATATTTATGAAGAGCGACTTGAGGGAAGCGGTCAACGCTGGTGCAAGGCGACGCGTTTCCTGCGGCGCTCTTACGCGGCGAGCGAAGCAGGAGACAAGAAAGAAGGCACGCGCTGGTTGATGCGCGCGCTGGCAACGCATCCGGAAAGCCTCGGGCAGAGACCGTTTTGGGGTTGTCTGCGCAAACTGACGATGTAGCGCTTCAGAACCGCGAGCGGTAGTGACCGGATCATGGAATCAAGTTGAGTGTACGATCCCGTCGCTACCGCTCCGGGTTCTGACACAGTCGCGAATCTGACAGCGTAAATGACTGAACCAACCAAAAGAAAACTATCTCTGCGCGCAGAGCGAGAATTCGGGCTCATCGTCGGCGGCGTGCTGGTTTTGCTGAGCGCCTGGTGGATTTATCGCGGCAAGTTTCACCGCGTCGCGCCGATCACTCTACCGCTCGGCGGTGTGCTGGTGTTGGTGGGCCTCGCGTTTCCCCGCGCGCTGGTCTATCCAAACAAGGCGTGGATGACACTGGCAGAAGGTTTGGCTTTTGTCAGCACGCGCATCATTCTCGCTTTCGTTTTCTTTGTCATCGTCACGCCGATTGGTTTCATCAAGCGGTTGTCCGGATGGGACCCGCTGCACCGGCGCGCCGCAGCGGCCGATTCGTACTGGAAGCCTTACTCTGAGCGGCAGCGCGATCCACGCCATTATGAAAAAATGTTTTGAGGACTCTACATGTCGAAAGTACAAGTTGTAAGCGAACTCTGGCAGTTCATGAAGCAGAACAAGAAGTATTGGCTGGCGCCAATCGTGATTACTCTGGTTTTGTTTGGCGTGCTCCTGGTGCTGGCCAAGAGTTCGGCGATCGCGCCTTTCATCTACACGCTCTTCTAACCATTGGTGGCAAGCATCCTCGGCATTTCAGCTTTCTACCACGACTCGGCGGCCTGTCTGGTCATCGACGGGGAGATTGTGGCCGCCGCTCAGGAAGAACGCTTCACTCGCATCAAACACGATTACAATTTTCCCGTTAACGCCGCGCGCTATTGCCTGAAAGAGGCCGGCATCACCGCGGAGCAACTGGATCACGTAGGCTTTTATGACAAGCCGCTGCTGAAGTTCGATCGCCTGCTTGAAACTTATCTCGATTACGCGCCATCCGGGTTTCGGTCGTTTCTCAAAGCCATGCCGTTGTGGATGAAAGAGAAGCTCTGGATGCCGGATCTGATTCGCACAGAGTTGGCGAAGGCAAGCGGCGAGGACGACGAACGGCGCGCGAAGAAGGCCGGCAAGAAGTTCGAATGGAAACTCCTGTTCGGCGATCACCACGAAAGCCACGCGGCCAGCGCTTTCTATCCGTCGCCTTTTGCAGAAGCCGCGATTCTGACGATCGACGGCGTGGGCGAATGGGCAACCAGTTCCATCGGAATAGGCAAAGGAAACGAGATCACTCTGCTGAAAGAATTGCGCTTTCCCGACAGCCTCGGACTGCTTTACAGCGCGTTCACCTACTACACGGGTTTCAAAGTCAACAGCGGCGAATACAAAGTGATGGGCCTGGCGCCTTACGGCGAGCCAAAATATGTTTCGCTGATTAAAGACAAACTCGCCGAGGTCCGCGAAGACGGCAGCATCCGCATGAATCACGAGTACTTCAGTTACTCGCAGGGCTTGCGCATGACCAACAAAGCCTTTGATCGAATTTTTAACGGTCGACCCAGGCTGCCTGAATCAAAGATCACCCAACGCGAAATGGATCTGG
>DATGVD010000515.1:0-4021 GCA_035300785.1 Pyrinomonadaceae bacterium
CGATCCGGAGTATCAAAAGATTGTCGGCGCCTTGGCCGATCCACCGGCGACAACGGGGCATTAGCCCGAGGTGTTTTTTTGGAGTGCGGCGACTTGTCGCCGCTTTTCAACGTGCTGACTTGTCAGCGCACCGTTGGCTAAGCACACTTCGAAAGAAGCTGCTGCTCAATCTGATAGCGGCGACAAGTCGCCGCATACCAAAGCGCTGACAAGTCAGCGCACTCCAAATGCCTGCGCTCCACATGAAAACTTTCGTCGTTGGCGACATACATGGGCGGTGCGCGCAGCTTCACAACCTGCTCGGCATGTTGCCGCGCGACGAGTCGACGGACAAGCTGGTCTTTCTCGGCGATTTGATCGATCGCGGCCCGGACGTGCCGGGCTGTGTCGAGCACATACTCAATCTATGCAAATCGAATCCCGAGCAAGTGCTCTGCCTGCGCGGAAATCACGAGCAGATGTTGCTGGATTTTCTCGACGACGAAAGCACGATTTGGATGACTACAGCAACCGGGGGTGATCAGACCTTCAGGCAATACACGGAAACTCCGCTTCGTCTGCGTACGGACGCCGATTTTGCTGCGGCGCGCGATCTAATCGCGGAAAGAATTCCCGCCGGCCAGATCGAGTTCTTGCGGCAACTTCCTCTTTATCACGAAGACGACTTTGCGCTTTACGTTCACGCCGGACTGGAGCACGGCAAACATCCAAGCGAAAGTTCGCCGCACGCTTTGCTTTGGACGCGCGACATGGATTTCTACAAGAGCTATCGCGGCAAGCCGTGCGTGTTTGGCCACACGCCCACGCCGTTTCTACCATTACGCGGCCGTTTGGGCCGCCACGGCATTTATGTTTTCCACAGCGCGATCGGAATCGACACGGGATACAACCTGCACTCGCCGCTCACGTGCCTGTCGCTGCCTGACTTCACGCTCTACCAGACTTTCGCCGACGGCCACACCGCGACCCATCGGATCACGTCATTCATTCCCGAAACTTTGAAGGCGATGCAGCGGAAAGCCGGGACGACGTAAGAAACGGGGCAGTAGCCCGACCGTTAGGGAGGGCTCCAAGTAAGTTCCTGACTCCTTAACGTCTGCCTACTCCACCTCAAGTTTTCCTCAACCCACCGAAAACCGCCGAAAGGCTCAGGTTTAGTCAGGAAGTCCATTATTTCTGCCGGCAGAGTTTCGCTCAAGCTTTTCTCAAGGCCCCATCGCTAAGCTCTCGACCATGCGGCACGGCATTTTGACAAAGCATTCTTCCGGCTGCGGCCGCGATGAGTGTCTGTCGGGGTTGCTCATCGCGGCGGCTGGGGGTTCAGAGAGCGGCTACTGGACCGCTCTCTGACCCGACTGCTTCGCGCGATCGCGGCGCGGAAGAAACAATTTGCCGAAACTAACTTTTCAAAATCTTTGGAGGCAGACATGTTCAATAGCATAACGAAGCTTCGTTTCACTCTGGCCATGCTGGTGATTGCGGCTCTGACGATCGCGATCTACAAAGCGGGAAGCACCCAGGCATCGGCGACCGCCGGCACGCAATCGGTGATCGTGCAACTGCGCGACGATCCGGCAGCCGTTTACAAAGCAAAGACTCAGAAAGCCGGCGGCAGCGTCAGCGATGAACAATTGCAGGCTTATCGCGACGGATTGCGCACGAGCCAGGACCAGTTCCTGGCCGACCTCAAGAATCAGGGCGTGAATTTTTCCCTTGATTCGGTGGACATCAAAGGCTTTGACGGCAACACCGCGGCCACGGTTCAGTATCGTTACACGCTGGTGCTCAACGCCGTGGCTTTGACTGTTCCACAGTCGGCGATCTCGATTCTGCAATCGAGGCCGCAAGTAAAGAGCGTCGAACCGAATCGCACTTTTCATGTCTCGCTTTCCAGGAGCGTCGATTACATCGATGCGCCGAGACTCTATGGCAGCAATCCCAACGACCTGACGCCGTTTGCCAGTTTTCCTGACGGCAATGAAGGCCAGGGAGTTTACGTCGCAGTGATCGACACGGGCATTGATTGGACGCACGCCATGTTTGGCGGCGACCCAACTCCGCCGCGTCTCGGCGTTGGTCCGGCGACTGCCGCGGTAAATACCAATCAGAAGGTTGCTTATTATCTGCCGTTTACCGGCACCGTTGACGATTTTGGTCACGGCACGCACTGCGCTGCCGACATTGGCGGCTATCTCGCCTCAGCTCCAGGCAATGACAAAATTCCCGGCACCGCTGATGACATCAGGATCCACGGCGTCGCGCCGCAAGCGAAATTGATGGGCTACAAAGTCTGCACCGGCACCGGAAGTTGTCTGGGCACCGCGATCACGCTGGCGCTGGAAGACGCAGTCTCCCCGGTCACTCTGACGATGCAACCGAAACCGATCGCCAACGTTATCAGCATGAGTCTCGGCGGCGCCGGCGGGCCGAACGATGCAACTTCAACCGCCGCTGACAACGCCGCCTTGACGGGCACCGTGGTCGTGGCCGCGGCGGGAAATTCCGGCCCGGGCGAAGCTACCGTTGGTTCGCCGGCAGCCGGCCGTCACGTAATCGCCGCCGGCGCTTCGAATGATCCGGCCACCGGCAACAACACGGTCGACGTAACGGACGGCAGCCGCACCGGCATCAATGCGATCGTCATGGATGGCTCGCCGGCAGTGCTGGGCGACATCACCAACAATTACGTCTATTGCGGACTCGGTGAAACGCCGGCGGACTTTCCGGCGTCAGTGTCGGGGAAAATCGCCCTGATTAAGCGCGGCAGCACGGTCACGACGCCGACGCTTCCGGTTGCGGGCAGTCTTGGTACCGGTCTGTTCACAATCAAAGCCGCCAACGCAGCAGCGGCCGGCGCGGTCGCGGCGATCATCTACAACAACACGGACGGCGAACTGTCGGCAGCGACCGTGCGCAAGTCGGCAATTCCAACGCTCGGTTTGTCGCAAGCAAATGGCGAGTTCCTGAAATCGATTATTGGCGCTGGTCCGCTTTCGGCAAAGAAGATCCGGATTAACGCGGCGACAATCTTCTCGCCATCGATGGCTGACTTTAGTTCGCGCGGGCCGGTGCAGGGACTTGGCCAGATCAAGCCAGACGTGAGCGCGCCCGGCGTCAACATTCTCTCGGCAACGGTGGCCGTCGGCGCGGCGGAGACAAATACTGCGACTATGTTCGATCCAACCAGATACATTCAGGCGAGCGGAACCAGCTTTGCTTGTCCCCACACCGCGGGCGGGGTCGCTTTGATCAAGCAGGCGCATCCGGATTGGTCGCCTGACTGGGTCCGCACCGCGATGATCAATTCGGCGACGAACCTGCGTTCGGCCGGCCAGGTTCCCAAGGCCGATGGACTGACTTCGGATTCGATCATCGCCCAGGGCGGCGGTTTGATTGACGTTTACAACGCGGTCAAGGCCAAAGCTCTGATGGGCGTCACGGGCGACGGCATTGTCGAGCCAAGCATCCTGGGCAGTTATTCGTTTGGCTCGGTCCCGGTGATCAATTCGCGGGTCACGCACGCGGAAACCGAGACGGTCACGATTCAGGATATTTCGGGACAGGGCGGAACCTACAATCTTTCAGTCGCCAACAATCGCTATCTGGAAGTAAACGGCATCACCGCCACGACCAGCGTATCGAGCGTGACGGTTCCCGCGAATGGCAGCGCGACGTTCACCGTCAGCGCTACCGTTAACGGCGATCTGGTTCGCGACCCGACCAGTGCGCTGGAGCTGCAATTCTATGTAATTGCTCAGAACGCCGGCAGCTCGCTGCGCATGCCCTTCTACATGCAGCTCACGCCTACCGTGCCGCAGGGCGGATCGTCTCTGGCGCCGATCAACGACGCCGGCAACATTCTGGTTGGCGATAACAACAGCATGCTCGTCGAAGGCGTGGACTCGCAGAGCTTTCCCGTCGTGGCCGATGCGCCGGGTGCGGCGATTGATGTGACGATGACCTTCGACCAAACGGTCGATGGAGTCTTTCCCGATCTGGATCTCTATCTATTCGATCCCGC
>DATGVD010000516.1:0-7185 GCA_035300785.1 Pyrinomonadaceae bacterium
AACCTTCAGTACGCCTGGACGCTCTTCACCACCGACCTCATGAAGAGCATGCACGCGCGTCTGGATGCAGTTCAGTGGACGCTCACGTTCTTCATCATCGCGCAAACGACGCTGTTTCCGATCAATGCCTATCTCGTCGATCGTCTTGGCCCGCGTTTGGTCGTCAGCCTCGCCGGCCTGCTGGTAGCAGTAGGATGGATCGGCGCAGGTCAGGTCAACTCATTACCAGCTCTCTATGTTGTCTACGCCATCGGAGGCATTGGCGCCGGTGGCGTCTATAGCGCCTGCGTCGGTGTGGCGATGAAGTGGTTTCCCGATCGGCGCGGTCTTTGTGTGGGCGTGGTCGCCGGCTCGTACGGATTCGGCACGGCACTCACCGCGCTCCCGATTGCTTACCTGATCCAACACAGCGGATATCGAACAGCTTTCATCGTCTTCGGCGCGATTCAAGGTCTCGTGGTGTTGTTGGCTGCCCAGTTCCTGCGCATGCCGCCGGCGGGCTGGTTCCCCGCCGGCTGGGAGATAATCAAAGCTAGAGTCCAACGCAAGGTGCACCAGTCATCCCGCGATTACACGCCGGGGGAAATGTTGCGCAGCGGATCGTTCTATCTGCTTTACCTGATGATGACGCTGGTGACCGCGAGCGGATTGATGTTGACGGCGCAATTGAAACCGATCGGCGTCACTTACGGTTATGACAAGTACGCGCTGTTTGGCGGCTTCACGGTGCTGACGCTTACGCTGTCTTTGAACCAGGTGCTGAACGGATCGGCGCGGCCTTTTTTTGGCTGGGTTTCAGATCACATCGGGCGCTACGACACGATGGCCATAGTCTTCGTCATGGAAGCGATCACGATCACCGTGCTCACGCTGGTGGTGGCGCGGCCTTTCTGGTTCATCATAATTTCGGCGCTGATGTTCTTTGCCTGGGGTGATATCTATTCGCTGTTCCCGGCGGCGATCGCGGACATCTTTGGGAGTAAACATGCGACGACGAACTATGGCATCCAGTACACTGCGAAAGGAATCGGTTCAATCCTCGGCGTACCCGGCGCAGCCTGGCTGGCGCTGACGGTCCACTCGTGGGTGCCGGTGTTTTGGGCCGCAGTCGCCTGCAACGTCACCGCCGCAGCGCTTGCCCTGCTTTGGCTAAAGCCTCGGGTGAAGCGTTTAGTTAGAGAGCAAATGACGGGAACGTGACGTCGTGTTTTCGATAAGTTGGGCAATGACGCTGACGTAAACATCAGCTAAGGGAACCTGGCTTCGAGGCGTCGGATCTGTTCCCGGATAGATAGGTATTCTTGCTCTCGCTTCTCATCACGCTGGTAGAGGCCATCCATCTGCGTGGCAACTTCGTCAAAACGTTTACCAACCTCATTTCGAAACGGGCGAACCTCAGCCTGCAGTTCCTCCCGAAGAAGCAAACGCAAAGCTTTCATGTCGTCTTCTGTGAACGCCATGCACCGTGTTTATCACACCAGTTAGCCTTAGGGCAATAAAGTACGCTTGACAAAAACATTACAAATGCGCGGATCTTCTTTCGACTGAGCAGAAAATCCAAGTTAATTATGGGCCGAGTTTTTCGACTTTGCTTTTTGCCCTTTATCCTTACCCGTTTCTTCTTCGTTGTCCGGACGACATTGAATCGCATGAAGAGACCGGATAAGATTGGCCACCGGCGAGCCGCGGCTCACGATTGATACTTGATTAGCGACCGCACATCATAACCCTCAAGCTTCTCGCGTCCGGGCAGGAATTCCAACTCGACCACAAAGACCAGGCCGACGACCTTTCCACCCAGACCTTCAACCAGATCGACCACCGCTCGCGCTGTCCCGCCCGTGGCCAATAAGTCGTCGGCGATCACGACGCGATGACCGTCGCCGATTGCGTCCCGATGAATCTCGAGCGTGTCCTGGCCGTATTCGAGAGCGTAAGAGATCGAAGCTTTCTCAGACGGCAGTTTCTTTGGCTTGCGCACTGGCACAAATCCAGCCCGCAGGTGATAGGCGAGGGCCGGCGCGAAAATGAACCCCCGCGCCTCTACGCCAACCACGGTATCGATTTTTTCGCCTTCAAACTCCGCCGCCAGGGCGTCGACGGTCTGGCGGAGGCCTTCAGGGTGTTTCAGCAAGGTCGTGATGTCGTAAAAGTTTATGCCCGGCTTTGGAAAGTCGGGCACCTCGCGAATCAGTTGTTTCAGTTGGTCCATGATGTGGCGTCGTTTCTCCCTTAATCGCTGCTCAGCAATCCAATTTCGGCGAGCGACATGATATCATCACCAGCGATTTCCCCGGCCACCCGCGTCCGAGTTCGAAAACGCTCGATTCATGCGAATTCGCGGTTTTCCAGTAACGCTTTTTCTCCTGGCGACACTCTCATCGTTTGCCGTTCCGGCACTTGCTCAACAACCGCAGAGTACACCCGGTCAAAGCGAAGACGTGGTTCGCGTCAATACCGCGCTGGTGCAAACCGACGTCACGGTTTTTGACCGGCGCGGAACCTTTGTCGAAGATTTGAAGCGCGAGCAATTTGTTTTGAAGGTTGATGGCAAACCGCGCGAGATTTCTTTTTTCGAAAAGATCAGGGCCGGCAGTCACAGTGAAGAGGCGCAACTCGCGGCTGCCCGCGGCAACGCGATTAGCGGCAACCCGGGCGGCACCCCCATCCCGCTGGATCGGGGACGCACCATCTTCTTTTTTGTCGATGACCTGCATGTGCCGGCGACGGATATTGTTTCGGTGCGCGAGTCGCTGAAGCGTTTCGTCGACCGCACGATGGGCCAGAATGACGAAGCCGCCATTATCACCACCAGCGGCCAAGTCGGCTTTCTGCAGCAGCTCACCGACAACAAAGCCGTGCTGCGAGCCGCGGTCGGCCGGATCACGACGCGCTTCCAGAACTCTCAAGATGCTGAACGTCCGGCGATGTCTGAGTATCAGGCAATGTTGGTCCAGCAGAACGACAGCGACGTGCTGGATGTTTTCATAGACGCGATCCTGCGTGATTTTCCCGACATCCCGCGCCAGATCGCCGGAGACATGGTCAGACAGCGCGCCTCGGCAATGCTGCAACAGTCGGGGATGATAACTACGAACACGCTCGCCGCCCTGGAGGGCCTGGTGAAGTCAACGGCTCGCCTGCCAGGACGGAAACTGGTGCTGTTTGTCTCAAGCGGCTTCCTGCTCGATCGTAACAACTCGGATGCCTTCGATCGATTGAGAAGAGTAACGTCAGCGGCGGCGAGTGCCGGCGTCGTCATCTATTCGATCGATGCCAGAGGCCTGGTCGCTTCCACCGTCGATCTTAGCGGCGGCGTTCCTTTCGACCCGAGCGGACGATTGGAGCGGGCGAGCATGGGAGAACTGGGCGCGACGCAAGACGGCCTCAACGCGCTGGCGCGTGACACGGGTGGCCGCGCGTTCTTTAACACCAACGCGCTGTCTGCCGCGGTAACTACCGCAGTACAAGAGAGTTCGGTTTACTATCTGCTGGCGTGGCGGCCGGAAAGCGAAGAACAGCGGAGCCCGCGATTTCGTCAGATCGAAGTGAGCG
This sequence comes from Pyrinomonadaceae bacterium, assembly GCA_035300785.1. Classification (GTDB taxonomy): domain Bacteria; phylum Acidobacteriota; class Blastocatellia; order Pyrinomonadales; family Pyrinomonadaceae; genus UBA11740. The sequence goes on from DATGVD010000516.1 coordinate 3,556, forward strand.
TCGTCGGCCGGCCCGAATTGCTGGTGCGGTTTCGACGCGGTTTTGGCGAGGTTCAGCCGGCGCAAACAGCGGCGCAACCGAAGCGCGGGAAGGAACCCGCGGTGCTGAAACTTCCGATCGATGAATTGCGCGCAACCCTGCGGTCGCTGTATCCAGAGACTGCTCTGCCAGTTTCACTGACGCTCAACTTTCTTAATGTTCCCCAGCGCGGCTCAGTGCTGGCTACATCGCTGAAAATCGCCACCAATCGAATTGGGTTGGAACCCGTGGGGGGCACGCAAACGGCGTATATTGACATCGCCGCGGTGATATTGAACGATCAGGGAAAAGTTGTCAGCAGCTTTGAAAATCGTCTGACGATGAAGGTCAATTCCACCGACAAATCGGCGCCGCCGGACAGCGTTGCTTATAACCACTTCTCGCCAATCAAACCCGGGCTCTACCAGGTACGCGTCGCCGCGCGCGATGAAAAAGAAGGTCGCTCCGGAAGTGGCTTTCAGTGGATTGAAATTCCCGACCTGGAGTCAAAAACGCTGGCGCTAAGCACCTTGATTGTGGGCGAGAGAAAACTGGGAACTGAAGGCGCGCCACGCATCGACCCGAGCAAAACGGGCGCAGAGAAGGACCCTTTCGACCAGGTTAGATTGAACATCGATCATCACTTCACTCGAACCTCGCACCTGCGGTTCTTGACCTTTGTTTACAACGCCTTCGCAGCCAAGCCCGTAGTTCCAACTCCCGAATCCCCCGACAATGGTCAAAGTAACGCGCCGATGATCCCGACCAGCGCCTCGGGCGCGGGACCTGACCTGGCCATCCAGGTTCAGGTGTTTCGCGATAACGAGCCCGTCATTACGGATCCATTGCACAAGGTTTCGATCGAAGGCATCGCCGATCTCAGTCGCGTTCCCTACGCCGCCGAGCTGACGCTCGACGGTCTGCGACCGGGCCGTTATGTTTTGCAAGTCACCGTAATCGATCGCATCGCCAAGACGAGCGCGTCACAGCGATTCGCTTTCGAAGTTGACTGAGCTGGTGCGAACTCGCATAAAAGAGGCCGGCATCATTAAAAGCGAGGTAACGAAACGATGAAACGTCGCGAGTTCATGATCGGGAGCGCCGCTGCCGGCGTCGCGATCGCGTCGGCGCGCAAAGCGAAAGCCGGCGCGCCAACTGTGCTGGTTCCCGCCGCAATCAAGCCTCTGGTCATTTCCTCGGCCAATGGAAACCGTTTCAAGAACGGCGGCAACGTAACCTGCGTCCAGAAGGCGTTCGCGATGATCACGCAGGGTGCGGACGTGCTCGATGCGGTAATCACCGGCGTCAACATCGTAGAACTCGATCCCCTGGACGACAGCGTGGGCTATGGCGGCTTGCCGAATGCCGAAGGCGTTGTGCAGCTTGATTCCTCTTGCATGCACGGTCCGAAAAAACAGGCCGGTGGAGTCGCCGCGATCGAAGGCGTGCGCACGCCTTCACTGGTCGCCAAAGCGGTGCTGGAACAGACTGACCATCATTTGATCGTCGGCAAAGGCGCGCAGGACTTCGCGCGCGGCATGGGATTTAAGATCGAAGACGATCTAAACACCCCGCACTCGCGCGAGCTTTGGCTGGACTGGAAACGCCGCATCGATCCATCTCACTATCTCGATCCGAAGAAGCGAGCGGAAGCCGGACGGCGCGCCACGATGGAAATGCTGGCTGAAGGTTTGCTCAGACCCGAAAGCTTCTACGGCACGATCAATTGCGACGGCATCAACAGCAAAGGCGAAATCTGCGGCGTCACCACCACCAGCGGCTTGTCCTGGAAGATCCCAGGGCGCGTGGGTGACTCGCCGATCCTCGGCGCCGGTTTGTATCTGGATGGCACCGTGGGCGCGGCGGGCTCGACGGGACGCGGCGAAGCGAATCTCTATGGTCTCAGTTCGTTTCTGATCATCGAAGAGATGCGTCGCGGCGGGCATCCGAAAGACGCCGGCATGGAAGCGCTGCGCCGGATCAAGGCCAACACCATTGAGAAGCGCCTGCTCAACAGCCGTGGGCTGCCGAACTTCTACGTGAACTTTTACATTCTGAATGCCAAAGGTGAGTACGCCGGCGTGACGATGTATCAGGGATCGGAGGCGAAGTTCGCGATCTGCGACGCGAATGGCCCGCAGACGCTCTCGTGCGAAGGACTGCTCGAAGGCAAGCTTTCAGACTAGCGAGGGCCGGGAAGTCTTAGTTGCTTGCCTCAAGCTCTACCTGGGATTTCTCGCGGTTCCGGACCACCGACAAGATGTGCTTCTTCTCGCGGCTGAACTCGAATGCAAATGGCAAGAGGCCGGTCGCCACCGCGCGTCCGTCAATCGCTTCGATCAAATCGCCTTCGCGTAGACCGCTGCGCGCGGCAGCGGTCTGCCGCTGGATTGCGACGACCAACAGGCCGCTCTTCGCGGCCATCTGCAATGCGGCCCGGGCCGAAAGCGGGACCGTTTCGATGCCCACGCTTTCCAAACCTAGCTGGGCGGTGCTCACGCGCGGCATCTCAAACTGCCAATTGAAAGTCTGATCGAAAGCGGCGCCGAGCTTTACCGAAATCGCGAAAGGGCCGACAGTGTCCGGTCGCATCACGGTAAACTTCACTTGTTCCCCGCTGCCCACGTCGCCGAGGAGAGCGGAAAAGTCTTCGGCACTCTTCACGGCGTCATCGTTGACTTTCATGATCACGTCGCCGCGTCGAAGCTCGGCCCGCGCCGCCGGTGTTCCGGGCATCACCTGCAGCAGCAGGATGCCCTCCTGATCCTCAAAGAGCTTCGTCAATTGATCTTCGCGCCAGCCGTTGGCGACGAACAGATTTCGCTGACTGAATTCCACCGGCTCGCCCCGAATCCCCAGCAGAGGTCTCGGCACGCTGGCCTGTCTTCCGAGGACCCGTCGCGCGGCGTCTCGGGCCGCCTCAGCGGGGACGAGACTCGCATTGTTTCCCTCGATCGCTTCGACGATACCCAGAGTATTTCCCGACGCATCGCAGGCGACACCACCAACCACTTCCGGCGAGAACTTTGCAGCCCGCACGTTCAGGCGCTGAAGTTTGCCGGAACTTAGTCGCGCCAGAGCGGAAACTTTCGCTTCGGTCTGGCCGACGCGCACATAGACGATGCCCGGCGCAGCTTCGTTAGGCGAGGTGCGTTCCGGCGCGAACACTTGAATCGTCTGGCCCACCGTCACTGTCTTCGGAGTAACCGCAGTTGTTGCCGGCGCAGTCATGCCCACTACTTGCAGCACCGACAACCCCGTTACACCGTCGAGACCAACATAACGAGCGACCAGTCTTTGTCCGTCGCGAGTGATTACAGTCAGATCGGGTTGCGCGCGCGGCGCCGTGGCTGCGCGCCGCGGGTTTGCATCCGGAAACATCCCCGGAACCTCGGCGGGAAACCACGCGCGTTGAGAAAACTCGATCTCGGCGGCCGCTTGCGGCAAACGCGCCGTAATCGTCTTATCATCAATTGCCCAGCCCGCAATAATGCTCGCATGCGCGTCGCTGGTCATTGAAAGCGGATCGATCATCGATACCGTGCCTGGTTCCCCCGATTGCCTGAGCAGGAACCGCAGCATTTTGATCCCGCTTAAGCGATGCACGATGGT
>DATGVD010000517.1:0-2638 GCA_035300785.1 Pyrinomonadaceae bacterium
CACACGAAGAAGTTCTGACTAGTTTTGCAGTGCGGCGACTTGTCGCCGCTTTTCTAAGTCGCGACTTGTCGCGACTCTATGGAACGTTGACGGAGTTGCGGCGCCGAGGCGCCGCATCCCAAAGCGGCGACAAGTCGCCGCATTCCAAATGAAGGCGCTTCGTTACGAAAACCAAAAACTCTCGGTCACCGACGTGCCGGAACCTCGCGTTGATGGCGAAGCAGTCGTGCGCGTGACGCTGTCTGGAATCTGCAACACGGATCTGGAGATCGCACGCGGCTATGCCGGCTTTGCAGGAACGATTGGACATGAATTCGTCGGCGTGATCGAGAGCGTGCCGCTTAACGAGGCATTAGCCCGACCCGGGGTCCCCAGACGGGCAGCCCGGCTGGGGTGGGGGCGGTTAGGGAGGGCTCAGAGCAATGAGCCCTTGCTTACGCGCGGGCTAGTGCCCGGTGACCGCGTGGTCGGTGAGATCAACGCCGGTTGTGGCCGGTGCGATCTCTGTCGCGCGGGCGATTCACGTCACTGCGCAACGCGAACCGTGCTGGGAATCGTTGGGCGTGACGGCGCGCACGCGGAGTTCTTAAAACTACCAGTGGTGAACTTGCTGCCGGTACCGGACGAGATTTCCGATGAGCGCGCGGTATTCACCGAACCGTTGGCGGCAGCTTGCGGGATTCTGGAGCGCGCACAAATTACCGTTCGTACACGCACCGCGGTCATTGGCGACGGTAAACTCGGCTTACTGTGCGCGCAGGTTCTGGCCACGACCGGCGCGCCGGTCGTACTGGTTGGCAAGCACGAGGGCAAACTTCAAATCGCCGCGCGCCGCGGCATTGAGACGATGACCGTTGATGAAGCCCACTCGCGCGCGAAGAACTTTGACGTTGTCGTCGAGGCTTCCGGCTCAGCGGCTGGATTCGCGCTGGCTCTCGACCTGCTCCGTCCGCGCGGCGTGCTCGTGCTGAAGTCGACTTTTCACGGCCCGACGGAAATGGACGCAGCCCGCATTGTAGTTGACGAAATCAGCGTCGTCGGTTCGCGTTGCGGGCGGTTCGCACCGGCTCTGGAGTTGCTCAAAACAGGGGCCGTGGACGTCGAAAGTCTAATCAGCGAAGAGCTCCGGCTGACCGAAGGATTGCGGGCGATGAAGCGGGCGGCAGAGCCCGGCGTCCTGAAGGTCTTGCTGCGTCCCTGACAGGCTTTCGGTCTTCTAGTTTTTCCCCCGGCCTTTCGCTATACTGCCCGAAGTGATCTTTCCAAAGACTGGAAGTGCACTTCGGCAAAGCGCAACGCATCTCAACTCGAATTTTTTCTAAGGCGGTGAATCATGTTCGACTCTTTCAAGCAAACTACCGACGCTGAAAGCAAAGTTCTGCGCAAGCTGCGCGTATGGATTGTGGCGATGGGCGTTGTCTGCGTCCTGACAGGCGTAGGCATTGGCGCGATCCTGGCCGGCCGGCCGGCCGTGGCTCAGGACGGATCGCAGTCGGCCGCGCGCGGGCCGGAAGCACTCTCGGCGTCGTTCGTGGAAATTGCCCGCCGGGTCGAGCCCTCAGTCGTCAACATCGACACGTTGCAGACTTCGCCCGACGTCGCGGAAAGCGACAACGAGGACAAGACCGACCGCACGCCGGGCAATCCGCTTTATGACTTGCTGCGCCGGCAACCGCAGCGGCCGACGCGCGGAGTGGGCAGCGGATTCATCATCGACGCGAAGGGTTACATTCTGACCAACCAGCACGTGATCGATGGCGCGTCGCGGATTACGATCGGGCTGCAAACCGGCGAGCGGTTTCGCGGCAAAGTGATCGGCGTCGATTCCGAAACTGATCTGGCGGTGATCAAGATCGATGCCGGACGCGATCTGCCGGTGATGAAGTTTGGTGATTCGAATGTGGCCCAGGTCGGCGATTGGGTGCTGGCGATTGGCTCGCCGTTCGGCCTGGACCAGACAGTAACCGCGGGAATCATTTCGAAGAAGGAACGCGACTCGCAAGCCTTCACGAACTTTCAACGCTTTCTGCAAACCGACGCCGCGATCAATCGCGGCAACAGTGGCGGGCCGCTGGTTAACATGCACGGCGAAGCGATCGGGGTGAATTCGCAGATTGCGACCTTGACCGGCGATTACAACGGCATCGGCTTTGCGCTGCCATCGAACGAAGCCAAATTTGTGTCCGAACGAATTCTCGGCGGCGGCAAGGTTAAGCGCGGTTATCTGGGCGTTACGCTGGCGCCTGTGCAAGGCGAATTTGCGCGCGTCTATGGTTTGCCGGAAGCGAAGGGCGCAATCATCGCCGACGTTCAGCCGGATCGAAACGGACAACCGACGCCCGCCGCCAGGGCCGGACTGCAAGTAAACGACGTGGTGGTCCAGTTCAACGGCCAAACGGTGCAAGACTCGAACGACCTGATTGCGAAGGTGGCCGCCACAGAGGTGGGCCAGAACGTGGCGCTCACTGTTCTGCGCGAGGTTGAGGGCAAACTCGATCGCCGCACCGTTGATGTCACTCTCGGCGAGCGGCCGAACTTTTTCGCGCGCGATTCGGAACTGCCGGCGCCCAGGGAAAAGGATACGGTGGTGAAAACAAACAGTGCGCGGCTCGGACTGACGCTGGCCGAAATAACGCCG
>DATGVD010000518.1:0-5290 GCA_035300785.1 Pyrinomonadaceae bacterium
AGCAGCGGTTGCGGCGGGGCGTTTTGAAGAAGAGATTCTGCCGTTAGAACTCCAGAACCCCCTCTCCCTTTGGGGAGAGGGAACCCTGTTCACCACCGACGAGCACATCCGCGCGCACACAACTATACAAGACTTGCGCAAGCTACCGCCGGTGTTTTCGCAAGATGGCAGCGTAACCGCCGGCAATTCCTCGGGCATCACGGACGGCGCGGCGGCGGTCATGGTGATGAGCGAAGCAGCTTTGAAAGAATCGGGGGCTGAGCCGCTGGCGCGATTGGTTGATTACGAAATAGTCGGCGTGCCGCCCGAGGTCATGGGTATCGGCCCCGTGCCGGCTGTGCTTGCGCTGCTCGAAAGACAGGAGCTTCCGCTCTGGGAAATCGATCTGGTCGAACTCAACGAAGCGTTCGCGGCCCAGGTCGTCGCGTGCCATCGCGATCTGCAATTCGATCAGGATCGATTGAACGTAAACGGCGGCGCCATCGCGTTGGGTCATCCGATCGGTTGCACCGGGGTGCGGATTACGACCACGTTGCTGCATGAGATGAAGAAGCGCGAGGCCAAACGCGGTCTGGCGACTCTGTGCATCAGTGGCGGCATGGGCATCGCTTTGCTCGTCGAGCGCGTGTAGACTAGGTCTCCGGCCAACCAGGCGGCGCCGCAGACGCATCGCAGCAGCGCATACTTGAAGGCAATATGAAGAGAGGTCTCGCATCGTGAACAAGAAAGTTCTGACTTCGTCACTGGCACTGGCGTTCCTTTTACTTAATCTCGTTTCGACTTCCGGCGCAAACCCGTCGCGGCCTGCGCCGCCCGCCGACGTGCTGAGTTTCCTGCCGGCATCGGACGCGGTCGCGGTAATCGACGTGCATCGCCTGATCTACGAAGCTCTGCCACGCATATTTGCGGGCGACCCGGCCAAGCTTGCTCAAGCCAATTCGGAAGTAGAAAAATTCAAAGCCCGCACCGGAATCGATCCGCGCACGTTTGATCGCGTAGCGGTGGGCCTGCGCTACACCTATCCTTCCCCGACGATCACGAAAATCGAGACGGTGGCCATCGCGCACGGAACGTTCGACGCGCGAGCGTTGGTTGCTGCCGGACGCAGCGCGGCGAAAGGCCGCTATCGCGAAGTGAGTCATCACGGCGCCACGATCGCGGTTTTCAATATCGGCGATCAGGTCAAGTTCCTCGGGTTATGGAACATGAAAGTGAACGAGCTGGCCGCTTGCGCGCTGGATCGAAACACTTTGGCCATCGGCAGTCTGCCGAATGTGCGCGCGGCGATCGAAGCGGGCAAGAGCGGGCGCGCGAGTGCCGACCTGGTAGCACTGGCGACTCGAGATCCGAACGCTTTGATTGGTTTTGGCGGGAACGCTACGACCGAGTTGCTCAAAAACCTGAACGTCGGCAACGATGCGATTGCCAAAGACGCGAACTCAATCCGACAGGTTTACGGATCGGTTGGGATGACCGAGACGGACGTTACTCTGCTGCTGGTAGCACGCGCCGCAACCGCCGCCGACGCGAAGAATCTCAGCGACACGGTGACGGGCTTGAAACAACTGGGCGGAATCCTGATTGCGCGCATGGCGCCGGCGAAAAAGAATCTGGCGCAAAGTGCGCTGGATAATCTGAAGATCACGACGCGTGCGAACGAGGTAGAGATCAGGACGCAGTTCGCGGCGGCGGATCTCTCGGCGTTCCTAAAGTGACAGCAGAGATCCGGAACGCTCCGAAAGAAGGCGCGACCGCGCCGAACTTTACCCTGCGAGACGGCGCAGGCGGCGAGTGGCGTCTGTCGGATCATCTTGGCCAGGTTGTGGTGTTGCTTTTCTATCCTGGAGACGAGACGCCGGTCTGCACGCGCCAGATGTGTTCGGTGCGCGACCGCTGGTCGGATTACGCCGCGACCGGCGCGGAAGTTGTCGGCATCTCAACCAACACGGTAGAGTCGCATCGCGATTTTGCCGAGCATCACGATCTGCCGCTGCGTTTGCTGGCAGATGTCGATCGCCAGGTCGCTGATCTTTATGGCGCGCGTTCGATCATTCCCGGTAAAGTAGCGCGCTCAGTCTTCGTCATTGATCCCAGTGGCGTGATTAGATATCGCGATGTGCGACCGCTGGGATTGTTCAGACCCAGGGACGACGACATCATTCGGGCGATTGCAGAAGCACAGCAGTAATGGAAACGCGCTATAATCCGCGCCGAGGTTAACCAATCGATGCCAGACGAAATCAAATGCGCCCGTTGCGGGCAAAAGCGCGCGCCGCTTGGCTTCGCGCCGTTGCCCACGGAACTCGGCCAGAAAATCGGAACTGAGGTTTGCCAGCCCTGCTGGGCTGAGTGGCTGCAGGCCCAAACCCGAATCATTAATCACTACGGCCTCGACCTTACCAATCCCGAGGCTCAGGGCTTTCTGATGGATAATATGAAGGGTTTCTTTTACAGTTCGAACGAGCTGGCCCAGATTGATACCTCAAAAGAAGGCTCGATCAAGTGGTAAATCCGGCGGGTGCCGCTTTTTTATTGCTGATTTCCCGGAACTGATCTAATATCCGCTCCGCAAGATTAAGCCCAAGGCTCATCTCTATTGCCCTGCTATTTTGGGCAGACACTTCAGAGCTTTACGAAATCATCGAGCAACGGTTTTTTTCGAGTGCTCGGTAACCGCTGACCAAAAGAGGAGGCTTCATGACCAAGTCGAAAATCGCCGCGCTGTTAGCGACCTTAGCTCTCGGTGCCTTTGCCGTTGGTTGCAGCACCGCAACTAACGAGAATGCCAATGCGAACATGACCAAGCCGGCAAACACGACGGCTCCGGCAAATACGACCAAGCCGGCGAACGTGGCTCCGCCCGCAAATTCAAACATGAAGATGCCGAGCAACAGCAACATGAAGATGCCGCCGCCAAAGCCCAGCGCGACAAAGAAGCCCTAGCGCGAGTAAGCGTCGCGACAGAATAATCACCTAACCGAGAGGGATGTGCGCTGGTTTGCGCCACGCATGTCCCTGTCTCTATTCCCATCGCTTTCCATCGCGACTTTTTGAAACCCCGCGCGGTGGTGGGGCGTATTGTCAACTACATTCTTTCGCCTTCGTTGTGTCAGCCTGGCTTTCAAACGGTTAGGTTTCTTGACTGTCCCACTAGAGGAGGGATTCCCTTGTTCAGAAAAAATATCTTTGCCCGCCTGATTCCGGCTGCCATCTTTGCGGTGTTGCTGCTCGCGGCCAACACTTCGGCGCAAACAAAACTGTTGCGCTTCCCGGACATTCACGGCGATCGCGTCGCCTTCACTTACGGCGGAGACATCTGGACGGCGCCGGCCAGGGGCGGCACGGCGACTCGCCTGACCGCTCATCCGGGCATCGAAGTGTTTGCGAAATTCTCGCCTGACGGAAACTGGATCGCGTTCACCGGGCAATACGACGGCGACGAACAGGTGTACGTCATTCCCGCGACCGGCGGCGTGCCAAAACAACTTACGTTCTATCCCGCCAAGGGCCCTCTGGCGCCGCGCTGGGGCTGGGACAATCAGGTTGACGGTTGGAGCAAGGACGGCAAGCGCATCTTTTTCCGTTCGCTTCGCGATTCGTGGTCATTGCCGATTGCCCGCCTTTACAGCGTTTCGGTGGACGGCGGGCCGGCGGAAGCCTTGCCGATGCCGGAAGCCGGCTCGGGCGATTATTCACCGGACAGCAGCCGGATGGTTTACTCGCCGCAATTTCGCGACTTCCGATCGGAAAAGCGCTATGGCGGCGGCCAGGCAAATGTCTTGTACATCTTCGATTTGAAAACCAGCGAAACGAAGCGGATCACGGAAGGGCCACGCCCGGCGCGCGACGCGATGTGGATCGGCGATACGATCTATTTCAATTCAGATCGCGACGGGCACTTCAATCTCTACTCCTATGGCGTTTCAAGCGGCAAGACGGCGCAGGTCACCAGCAGCAAGCAATGGGACGTGCGCTGGCCGAGTTCTGACCACGAAGGCCGCATCGTTTACGAAATGGATGGCGAGTTGCAGGTACTCGATGCGAAAACCGGAAAGGCGATACCGATTTCGATCAACGTGCCGGACGATGGTCTGGCGCGCCGGCCCAGCCGCATCTCAGTAGCGAACAACATCGAGTCGTACGACCTGAGCCCGAAAGGCGAGCGCGCGCTATTCTGCGCGCGCGGCGATATTTTCACCGCGCCGATCGAAAAAGGCCCCACGCGCAATCTCACGCATTCGTCCGGCGCGCACGACAAGTGGCCGGCCTGGTCGCCTGACGGCTCGCAGATCGCTTTCATCTCTGATCTGAGCGGTGAGGAAGAACTTTATCTGGTGCCGCAGGATGGCTCGAAGCCACCACAACAAATTACCAGCGGCGGCAACGCAATGCGCTATCAACCAGAGTGGTCAGCCGACGGCAAACGCATCGCCTTTGGCGACAAAGACGGCAAGATTCATGTCGTCACGCTCGCGGATCGCAAGATGATCGAGATCGTCGATTCACCGCGTGGTCAGATTCGCGATTATGCCTGGTCGCCGCGCGGCGCCTTTCTCGCGTTCAGCATGGCCGCCACCGAAAGTGGGGTGTCGCATGTTTATATCTGGAGCGCCGCCGAGAACAAGTTGCACCGCGTGTCCGATGAAAATTTCAACTCTGGGAATCCGGTATGGGATCCGCAGGGTAACTATCTCTACTTCATCAGCAGTCGCGAGTTCGCGCCCCAGATTTCGACCGTCGAATTCAACTATGCGACGAATCGCGACAGTTACATCTACGCGCTGGCGTTGCGCAAAGACGTTAAGCATCCGTTTCCGCCTGAGAGCGACGAGGTCACTATCAGCAAAGAAGCCGACAAACCAAAGCCGAAAGAAGGCGAAGTGCCGTCGACGGATCAGCCAAAGCCGGCCGAAGCAAAACCCGAGGCTGCGGCTAAACCGCCCGCGGATCTGGTGATCGACTTCAATGCCATCACAACGCGTGTCGCGCGCGTTCCGTTGGGAGCCGACAACTATGGCGGTCTCGCCGCCAAGGCCGGTCACCTGCTTTATGCGGTGGGGCCGGCGTTCTACTACGGCCGCCAGGGCGATCGACCTGCCCAGCTACGCATCTTCGCGTTCAAGGATCGCAAGGAAACCACCATCGCCGACGACGTCGGTTTCTATGCGATGTCGCATGACGGTTCGAAGGTAATGGTGCGAACCGGTCCGGCCTTTGCCATTTATGATGCGACTCCGCAGGGCGATAAGAGCCGCAAGCCGGTTTCCACGGCCGGACTGGTCGTCGATCG
>DATGVD010000519.1:0-2692 GCA_035300785.1 Pyrinomonadaceae bacterium
TATCGGCATCGAAACACCGGTCGTGGAAAGCCTGAAAGAAGCGCAGAAGGGTCAGAACACTCGCCGCGATCTCATAGACTCGGTAAGGCACGTGCAGAGCTACGGGATGGAGGTGCTGGGCGGCTTCATCGTCGGCTTCGACAATGATCCGGATGACATCTTCGAGCGGCAGATAGACTTTATTCGTGAGAGTGCAATCCCGGTGGCGATGGTCGGCTTGCTGGCGGCTATCCCCGACACGCAACTCTGGCGGCGGTTGGAGCGCGAAGGCCGGCTCATGGAAATACAGGAGCACACGGGAAGCAATACGGATTGCGTGCTCAACTTTGTGCCGAAGATGGACGCCAGCCGCTTAATTGAGGGTTACAAATCCATCCTCCGAAATATTTACAGCCCGCGCGAGTATTACGAGCGTTCGCTCGACAGCCTTCGCCGTGTATCGCGTGATGGTAGGCCGCAGATTGGCGAAGGTGGACTGAAGAGAGAAGACATCACAGCTTTTGCCCGCATCATTTTTGCGCTGGGTGTGCGCGATAGCTCACGCGGAGAGTTCTGGCGCTTCATGAGACGAGTTGTCTCCGAGCACGGGGACAAGATTGACGATGGTTTGATGTTCGCGGCCCTGGGCTATCATTTTCGGAAACTGACCGAAGTCTATTGTAATTAAAGAATGAAGCGGCCGGCGCGTTCTTTAGCTTGCTTTGCTTTCGACGTTGTTTCTAATCGCCGCGTGAGATAGCTTTTCGTATCTCACAGGGTCAACTCTCACATGGTCAAGCTAAACAAGTCCGTGAAAACGGGCGGCATGACTGCCTTGTCGCTGATCTTTAGGCGTCTTCCTAAGTACACTGAAAGAAACCCCGGCCATTGTCCACGCAACTGTTACTGCAGCAATCGCCGTTGTTCACGCAGGTCGCGCCAGGTTGCCCGAGAGTACAAGTCGCGGCTGCGACCGCCGTCGGCGCGATGATCGAAGTGACCAGCGGCACGGTTACGGCCGCCGCAATTCCCAGGCGCCTGACCATGACGCGCCGCGACATCGGCTCCACTTGCGCCGGTGTTGCCCAGGGTTCCTGCAAGAGACTCGATTTCCTGAGCTGCTCCAACGCGAACCAGACAACTTCGTTCGGCACCGGTGTTTTCATCTCATGTTCCAGCAATCGAGCCATCTCCGCGACCGTTGTCAGCCCATCGCAATGGGCCCAGACCAGCGCGGCGGTCGCATTCAGACAGTGCGCCTGATCGCTGCTCCGGTCATAGACGAGCATCTCTCTGCCTAATTCTTTCCTGACAAGCTGGTTCCTGCGGGCCTTTGGTAGAGGTCGATGGATTTCGTTCATCTCAGAGCTCCTCTCGTATGCCTGTGGCACGCTTCTCCGAACGGTCGGCTAAGTTTCTGCTCGAGTTTGTGGGAAGGTGGCGACGGACAATGAGACCAGAAACTAAAGGAGGCGCACAGAGTTATTGGCTCAGCAGACGCGCGCCAGCTTATAATGCCGCCGTTAGCGAGTCAATAAAAAGCGGCGGAAGGTCGTGGGCCAGTTTGTGTTCAGAGTTCAACCTTTAGGTTGTTGATTGCGCGCAAGCTAAAGCTTGAACTCTGAACTGATTCACCAGTCCGACTGGGTCGGTATTCCGAACGCTCGTCGTCCAACGAAGGAGAATTCATTCATGTCTGATGCTCGACCGAAAGTTTTGCGCCCGTGGGTGGTGGCGGCCTTTTTGATTTGCGGTGCTGTGTGGATGCTGGCGCCGGTGGGCATGGCGCAGAGTTGCGACCCAACTTACTGTGGCTTGCGCTGGCGCATGATCGGCCCTTTTCGTGCCGGGCGCGTCAACGCAGTCAGCGGGGTCGTGGGACAGCCGGAAACTTTCTACTTTGGCTCGGTCGGCGGCGGAGTTTGGAAGACCAACAATGCGGGCCGCACCTGGAAGCCGGTGTTCGATTCGCAATCCGCCGCGTCGATTGGCGCGATTGGCGTCGCGCCGGCGGATCCCAACGTCGTCTATGTCGGCACCGGCGAAGCGGACATGCGTGATTCAATCCAGTTCGGCGACGGCATGTACAAATCCTCCGATGGCGGCAAGACCTGGAAGCACATCGGACTCGAGAACACGCGGCAGATTGGCCGCGTGATTGTGGATCCAAAGAATCCGAACGTCGTCTTTGTCGCCGCGCTGGGCCACGCTTACGGCCCGAGCCCGGACCGCGGCGTCTATCGCTCACGCGATGGCGGCGCGACCTGGCAAAAGGTCCTGTTCAAGAACGAAGAGGTCGGCGCGATCGATCTCAATTTCGATCCGACGAATTCGCAGATCGTTTACGCGGCGATGTGGAACGTGCGGCGTCCACCCTGGTTCATCTACGCCCCGGCGAATGGGCCCGGCGGCGGCATCTTCAAATCGACAGACGGCGGCACGACCTGGAAAGAGATTTCCGCGGGAATTCCATTGGAGAATCGCGGCCGCATCGGGATCGCAGTCGCCCCCACGAATCGCAATCGCGTCTATGCCATGGTCGACGCAAAGGAAGGGGGACTGTTCGTTTCGAATGACGCCGGCGCGACGTGGGCCAGGAACTCAAGCGACAAGCGCGTCTGGGATCGCGGCTGGTACTTCGAAAAAATCGCGGTCGATCCGAAGAATGCGGACATCCTTTATGCATCGAACACTTCTGTCTATCGATCCACTG
>DATGVD010000520.1:0-8404 GCA_035300785.1 Pyrinomonadaceae bacterium
AAATTGCATCAGATCACTTCGCGATACTTCATAGATGTTTACATCCATCACAACTTCGGCGCGATCCTTGTCGATGCTGCGCAAAAGGTCGCCAATCAGCGCGATGTTTTCCGCCGTGTCGCGCACAGTCAGGCTGTTCGTATACTTGTCAGGAACGACGATCGCCTGCGGTCTTCCGACCGAAGCCGGCAGGGCTCTGCCGATCAGAGTGCTGGCGGAATCAGGATCGGTGTTGGACAGATAGAACGTTCGCACGACCAGTTGTTGGAACTGCTGACGGCGTCCCTGGTCGGCGACCAGAATCGTGCGCTTATCCAGTTTCTGAAAGAACAGGCCTTCCTGCAGGAAGATGTAATCGAGCGCTCGCGCGGTCGTTACATCGTGCAGGTTGATATCGATCGGGCGCGGCTGAGCAAACGTTTGCTTGTCGAACATCACGTTGAGCTTCAAGTCGTCAGCCAGCGATCGAATGAATGGTTTCAGATCGCCGCTGTAAGCGATCACGCGCACTTGTTCGGGTTTCGGCTGCGGCAAGGCTTCCTGCGGCCGCGTTGTGGACGAACCCGGCGGGGTCGCGCCGGTGCCGGCTGCCGCGCCGGCGTCGCCTCCCGCGGGGGACGGCGTTCTTCCTTCTTTCACTTCCTGCAGGCGGAGCATCCGCTCCATCTCGGACACGGCGAGTTGATTCACCGGGTCATAGCCGAAGGCCTGGCGAAACGCGTTGTAGGCGCCGACGTAATCCCGCTGCTCGGCTAGAGAGCGTCCCTGCTGCATGAACGACTGCGACGCGTTGAAAACGGCCCGCCGGTAATGCAGCTGGTAATCGACGTTATGGGGATCGGCGGCAATCGCGAGGGTAAACTCCTGCGCCGCTTTCTCCCATTGCTGGGCGTTCTCCAGTTTCATGCCGCGGTCGAAGTGGTCCTTGCCCTTCTTGCCGCCGAGGGCGCTCACGGGCAGGGCCAGCAAGCAGACGACCACGACGAGCGCAACCAGCGAATGCCAACGGTTTTGTAGTTTCATCGTTTGTACCTCGAGCGGGATGTACAGCCTCGGAAAAATCGACCAGTAACTCGGTCGAACCAGGGGGCCTCTCGGGACTTACACGCAACTAATCGTATCCGGTTCCGCAATGCCGAAAAACTCAGGGCAGTTTAGCAGAAAAGCAGGCCTAATTTAAGGAGGCCAATGCGGACCGCGGGCATCTTGTCCGCATAATTAAACTACCTTGGATCGCCGCAGGCCAACTATTGCCGGCCGTTGAGGTGCACTTCTTCGACGAAAGTGACGCGATTGATCTCGTGCAGGGTCGAGACGCCGGCAAAGACTTTCTTCAAAGCCGACTCACGCAGGCTGGTCAGGCCTTCAGCCTCCGCGGCGCGACGAACCTCCGAGCCGGGGCGACGCTCGACAATCATCTCGCGAATATTGTCGCTGAGATCCAGCAGCTCGTGAATCGCCGTTCGTCCGCGATAGCCGGTGTGATTACAACTGTCGCAGCCGACATTGGCGAAGAAAACCCGCTCGCGATGTTCTTCGGGCCTGAGCCCGGATTCGATGAGTTCGGCGTCCGTAGGGTGAAACGCGCGCCGGCAGATGGGACAGAGCACCCGGATCAAGCGTTGCGCGAGCACACAGTTCAAGGAAGAAACAAAGTTGTAGGGCTCGACGCCCATATTCAAAAAGCGTCCAATCACGTCGATGACGTTGTTGGCGTGAACGGTTGTGAACACCAGGTGGCCGGTCAGCGCTGACTGAATCGCAATCTGCGCGGTTTCTTCGTCGCGAATTTCTCCGACCATGATCTTGTCCGGATCGTGGCGCAGGATCGAGCGCAGGCCGCGCGCGAACGTCAAGCCTTTCTTTTCGTTCACGGGGATTTGCGTGATGCCGTGCAGCTGATATTCGACCGGGTCCTCGATCGTGATGATCTTGTCTTCTTCATTCCGGATTTCGTTGAGGGCGGCATACAGCGACGTCGTCTTTCCCGAGCCGGTCGGCCCGGTAACCAAAACCATGCCGTAAGGTTCGGCGATGTAGTGGCGAAACTTGCGCAGGTCCTCCGGGTCAAACCCCACGACATTCAGATCGAGATTCTTAAACGATTCGTTGATCTGTTCCTTGTCGAGAATACGAATCACCGCGTCTTCGCCGTGCACGGTCGGCATGATCGAGACGCGAAAGTCGACGTTGCGGCCTTTATATCGCACCCGAAAGCGGCCGTCCTGCGGTACGCGGCGCTCAGCGATGTCGAGTTCGGACATGACCTTGATGCGCGAGATCAAAGTCTGGTGATAAGCGAGGTCGATTGGGTCGACCTTCTGGTACAGCGCGCCGTCAATGCGATACTTGACCTGCACTTCCGTGTCGCGCGTTTCGATGTGAATGTCCGAGGCGCGCGATTCCATCGCGTTGTAGATGATCGTGTCGACCAGCTTAATGATCGGCGACATCTCGCTGTCAGTTGCGGCCAGCCGATCGAGATCGAGAACTTCTTCTCCTGTCTCAGTCTCGCGCACCAGCGAAATGCGAAAACCCGAAGCTGCTTCCTGCAAGACGCGCTGGGTGGCGTCGCCCTTGCGCAAGACAACGTCGATCGCGCCGGCGGTCGCAACGTGCGGCACCAGGCGCATGCGCAGCGCGCTGGCCAAATCGTCCAGCCGATCCAGGTCCGTTGGATCGGCCATTGCGATGTGCAGCTTTCCATTTTCGCGCTTCAGCGGTACGAACTGATTTCGCACCATCAGATCGACGGGCAGTTCGCCGAGCAGCGAATAATCGATCGGCGAGCTGCCGTCCTGTGGCAGCAGATTGACGAAAGGCAGGCGATAGCGACGCGCCAAATCTCGCGCCGCGCTTACTTCAGGTGGCTCGGCGGTCTCGGGCAGCGGCGAAGGATCGTCCGGCGAGCCGCTGCTCTTAATTACCTCAGCGCCATTCGAATCAGTCTGATCTTCGGTGAACTGCTTCATAGATGTGGCGCAAGTTGTTAACTTGCGTTCGCTCGAATGTGACTCGCTCTAAGCGGCGAGATGCGGCCTGGCTGCCACCAATCTCTTGCCTCGGGCATCAACCACGGCGCCGAATCCCTCCAGTGTATGTGCGCCCAGAAGATTCAAGTCCCCGGCTTGCGCAAAAACAATTTCGTCCACGGTTTCAAATCCGTTTACTCGCAGAATCGCATAACCGATATCGCGCGTTATGATTTCACCGTTCGCCATGACAAATTGCACATCGCGCTTTCGCACGTCAACTCCCACTTCTGACAGACTGTCTTTTGGAATCCAGGTGAATTCCGAGCCAGCGTCCACAATGAGCTGTTCGATGAGCGCAGACTTGTCCGGTGATGCCATGTTCTCAACTGTGCAATCTACGTAGAAGACTCCCATGACGCGTGTCCTGCCGCTCCCGGTTCGGTATTAATGTCCGATCATCGGCCCCTTCGAAATTGATTGAATGATCGGCAAATAAATCGCCAGCAGAATCAGCACGACGATGCCGCCCATCACGACAAGGATCGCAGGCTCAAGCGTGGTCGTCAACTGCTCTAAACGCACTTCACTTTCGCCGTCATAGAAAGTGGCAACCTCGTCCAGCATCTCACGCAGGCTGCCGGAGCGCTCGCCAATGCCGACCATGTCGAGCGCCAGTTCCGGCATCCACTTTGATGTCTCCAGGCTTTCAGTAAACGATTGGCCTTCGCGAATCAGCGGCAGAATCGCCGAGCTGCGCCGCCGCAGTTCAAGGTTCGTAATCGACTCAGCCGCGATTTCCCACGACTCAACCAGAGTGATGCCGCCGGCCAGCAGGGTGGCCAGCGATCGCGCTGCCTGAGCGACCGACAGTTGCACGAGCAGGTTTCCGACGAGCGGCAATTTCAACATGAACCTATCGATCGTCAGACGGCCCGGCAACGTGCGCGACCAGATGATCATGACGATCGAGCCGACGATCACCAGCGGACCAAACCAGAAAACATTTCCCGTCATCCATCCCGAGATGGCCAGAACGATCTTCGTCGGCGTCGGCAAGTCGTTGCCGAAACCCGCAAACAGATCGGACATTTTGGGCACGACATAAACCGTCAGAAAGACGACCATGCCGAGGCTGGCTAACAACAGGAACGTCGGATAAGCCAGCGCGCCGCGAATCTTTCGCCGCAGCCCGACTGAGCGGCGCATGTAAGTGACATAGCGCGACAGCACTTCATCGAGCGCGCCGGAGCGCTCGCCGGCGAGAATCGAAGCGGTGTAGATGCGCGGAAACGTCGTACCCTGCGCGGCGAAAGCTTGCGACAGCGCCGCGCCACCGCGAATCGCTTCTTCGACTTCTTCCAACACGACGCGCAATCGCGCCGAGGTCGCGCGCCGGCGCAGCATCGAGATTGCTTGCAGAATTGGTATGCCCGCGCGCAGCAGCGCCGCGAGTTGCTGATTGAACAGCAGAAAGTCGTTCGCCTTGACGCGTGTGCGCGAGCCGGTTCCACCTATTAGCGTCAGCGAACTAACACCCTCGCCTTTTGGCGGCGTGACGGCGAAGACTTTGAAGCCTTCGCGCTCCAGCCGGGAGCGCACCTCGCTCGCGGCGGCCGCTTCGACGGTGCGCGTCACGATCTCGCCCGCGGGCGTTCCCAAACGACAAATGAACTCAGCCATATTTCGGTTCGGAGTATATCACGCGGTGATCAGTCAGTGGGACGCCGACCGCTCGCGCCCGCGGTCGCACTTTGCATCACGCTCGAACACCGCAATTAGTTGCGCAGAGTTGGCCAGAAAAAGATTGACGGGGGGGCGGAGTTGGCATATTGTCCGCGCGACTTCACGCCCGAAACGACGGCCCCGCGGAGGAAGCGCGCATGAACGCAGACAAAGAGAGTGCCGCAAACGAAGCGAAGCGTCTGGTTCGAGGTCTCGGCTCGGTGGACGCCACCATGATCGTCATCGGGTCGATGATCGGCTCAGGCATCTTTATTACTTCGGCTGAGTCGTCGCGATTGGTCGGCTCGCCCGGGTGGCTGCTGATGGCCTGGGCGCTGGGCGGCGTGCTGACGATTACCGGCGCCCTGTCTTGCGCCGAGCTGGCGGCGATGATGCCGCGGGCCGGCGGACAGTACGTATTTCTGCGCGAAGCTTACGGAAAACTGACCGGCTTTCTGTTTGGCTGGTCACTGCTGCTGATAATTCAAACCGGAACTATCGCGGCGGTGGCCGTCGCCTTTGCGAATTTCATGGGCGTCCTGGTTCCCTCGATCTCCGGAGACAACTACCTGATCGCGCCGCACGCGCTCGGTGGCTATGCGATTAGCCTCTCCACGCAGCAGCTGGTCGCAGTGCTGATGATTGCCGTACTCACTTTTACCAACACGCTCGGATTAAAGACCGGCAAGATAATTCAAAACACCTTCACCTTTACCAAGACCGCGGCGCTCTTCGCGCTGATCTTGCTCGGCCTGACGCTGGGCTGGAAAGTTGGCATGGGAAATGGGGCCGCCGCGTTCGCTTCATCGTGGTGGCATCCGACCGCCAACGGCTGGCATCCGCGAGCCTCCGAACTGGGATTCAACGCGGTCGGCCGGGGAGCGATTGTCCTGGCGCTGGTGATGTTTCTGGGCCGCGCGATGGTGGGGCCGCTATTCGCACAATCGGCCTGGAACAACGTCACGTTTACGGGCGGCGAAGTCGAAGATCCCGGACGCAATCTGCCGCGCGCGCTTTTGATCGGATGCTTCACGGTCGTGGCGCTTTACCTGCTCGCGAATCTGGCTTACATAGTCACCCTGCCGCTCAACGGAATTCAGAACGCGCCGCAGAACCGCGTGGCGACGGCGACGGTGCAGGCGATCTTTGGCCCGACCGGCACCGTGATCATGGCGATCGCGATCATGATCTCAACCTTCGGCTGCAACAACGGATTGATTCTCGCCGGCGCGCGCGTTTATTACGCAATGGCGCGCGATAACCTGTTTTTCAAACGAGTCGGAACCGTAAATGCTCGCCACGTTCCCGCGGTCGCGCTGTTCGCGCAGGGCATCTGGGCCGCTTTTCTCACGCTGCCGCGCACGGTTACGAAAACGCCCAACCCGGTCACCGGCGCGGTCGCGATCAGTTACGGCAACGTCTATACGCAGTTGCTCGAATACATCGTCTCAGCCGATTTGATCTTCTACGCGCTGATGGTCGCCGCCGTGATCGTCATGCGTCGCAAGGCCCCACAACTCGAACGCCCTTATCGCACGTTTGGCTATCCACTGGTGCCTTTGATTTATGTTCTGCTGGCCGCTTTCGTAGTTTTGGATCTCGGCTATCTCGCGCCGCAGACGTCAGGCATTGGATACTTGCTCGTATTGACTGGAATCGTTGTCTACTTCGTCTGGGTTCTGTTGACGCGAAACCGCGCGAATCAAACCGCGTGAATTTTGGGTCGTGTCTTAGTTTCGTTTCGTGTGTTCCCACGGATTACCCAAGAACGATCCACGAAACCACACGAAATCGCACGAACAAAGCAGCTTCGTGTGGTTTCGTGGATCGCTTTCCATGGCAAGCCGACCTCTCAAGATTAGGAAACCAGGACGCTACCGAATTTCCCTTACCGGGGGAGTTGCCGCAAGCGGTGAGAAAAGAAGGCGGCTGCTCGATCTTCAAACAATTAACTGAAGATCGAACAGCCGCTTGACTGGCAGAGACGCCCGCTAGTTCATCGGTTCAAGATTACCTTCCGGTCTCTGTCCTGGTGGCGGGCCACCCGGTCCAGGACCACCGGGTCCCGGTCCGCCGGGCCCACCCGGGCCTCGACCAGGTCCACCGTCCGGCCCGTGCATCTGCATTTGCATATGCATCTGCATCATCGCGTGCAGCTTCGTCTGCTGCTCTACTGTTAATTTATTCTTGATGGCGATGGCCAGCCCAAAATGCAAACGCTTGATCTCGCGTTCGGTGTCAAGCACCTTGTCCAGTTGCGCCAGCGCCTGTTGCTCGTTCACCGTGTTTTCTTTCATTGCGGTGTGCAGCGCTTCCATTGCATCCTGCAATTGCCACTGCAACTCGTTGAAGCGCGTCGTCGTTCGATTAATCTCCGCGCGCATGAATGTTTTCTGTTCGTCCGTCAGATTAAGATCGCGCGTGTGCTGCATGATCAGTTCCGGCGGGAACATGGCGTCGCCCAACGGATCCATCGGCGGATGCGGCGGGCGCGGTTGTTCTGGTCCCTGCGCCGGCTGCGGCTGCTGCGCCGAGACGATCACCACGCCCACGAGCGCGCCTACTAACAGGACCAAAGTTAAGGTTGCGATTTTCTTCTTCATTGACTTCTCCTTCATTTATTTGGCAAGAATGATTTCAGTTCCTTTACGCTTTCGTTTAGTTGCGGAAGCGAGTTAAGCAGGGCATCGTTTTGCGAACTCAAGAGCGTCGCCGTTGGCGATTGCCAACTGGAGATCGCGGTCGCATCGCGAATCTCTGCGCGTCGCGCGGCCAGCAGCTCAGCCCTTTGACGCGCTGCGAATCTGGCTGCCCGAAGCTTGCGCGCGGCCTGCCGCTGTTCGACCACAGTAATTACTTTCGGCGTTGGTTCGCTGGTCGTCGTCGGCGTGACCGGGGGGGTTACCGGAGTGAACGGTGATGTTACCGGCGTTATCGCGACTGTCTGATTGATCGGCGGAGTCTGTGGCCGGCTGCCTGACCACAAAGCCAGGGCAACCACAGCCACGAAAACGGCGAATGCCGTCGCGGCCAACGAAAAGTTAAGTGGACTGACACGCGTCCGCGTTCGCAACTGCGCGCGGTTCCACACGCCAATAAAACTCGGCGCGGCCTGTTCGTCCGCGAGCCTTAGCTCGCTAAACAGCGCCTGGATTTTCTTTTCCTCTCCAACTAATTCCATAATCAACTTCCGTCCGTTCCAAAATCTCGCGCAGGCGTTTCTTCCCGCGTTCGTAGTGTTGCCGCGCGCTGCCAATTGAAACGCCCATCACGTCCGCAGCTTCGCGCAAACTGAGATCTTCATAAAAGACCAGATGCAGAGCTTCTCGCTGACGAGCCGGCAGATGTTGCAGTGCGAGCCGAAAGCGCACCTGCTCTTCAGAGCGATCAAACGCCGCGTCAACTTCTCCGCCGGCGGGTTCGCGTTTGCTGACCTGCTCGGAGCTTACCGCTACTCTCAACTTGCGCAGCAGGTTCCGGCGATACTCGGTGGCTGCGGTCTTGCGAATCACCGCAAACAGCCAGGTCTTCAAGCTCGCCTCGCCGCGGAATCTCGCTTTGCCTTCAAGGATCTTCAAATAGACCGTCTGCAAAACTTCTTCGGCTTCCGCTCGGTCGCGGGCGCAGCAACTCAGGGCCCAGCCGAAACAGGCAGCATGGTACTGCTCCAGTTCAGCTTTAAGTTCTGCGATGTCCATTCGGTCTAT
>DATGVD010000521.1:0-5491 GCA_035300785.1 Pyrinomonadaceae bacterium
CGGCGATGCCAGACTGAAGGCAACGCTGAACAGGCCGGTATCGGCGACGGTAGCCAGCCGGTTCAGGAAAAGGCGCGGCGCCATCGTCATAACCCATCCGCCAAGGAGATGGGGAATCAAGGGCATCCCGAACGTGAGCAGAGTTTTTAGCGAATCTCTCCCAAATGTCAGGCCCAACACCTTGAGCCTTGAAACAAGCCCATGGAGGCAGATCCCCGCGATCACCATCCCCGCCACCAGCATCGCGAGTATGCGACCCTGCCAGTTCATTCCCAGCGCCGCAACTAGAGTCAAAGAAAGCCCGAGATTGAGGCCTGTGCTCAGCACCTGGAGGCTGACGTAGCGTGTAGTCTCTTTGCGCGCCTGGAGCAGACAAAGGTACGTCGCCTGGATGACGCTGGTCAGGGCCAATAGCACGACTGCGGGTGACCACGCCGCAGGAAACTCTGTCGCGCGCTCGACAAGGTTTCCTGCGCCAAGCGCCCACAGCCCCAGCAAAGTTGCAAACGCGAAGGCAAGTAGCAGGTTGGTGCTGACCAGCTTGCGTTGGTTCTCGCGCTTTTCTTCGAACTGCGAGGTCACTATCAGCCCGGAGGAGTTGAGGCTCATCGCCACGCTGAGAAACTGCACCAGCACGGCCGATGTCCCAACAATGCCGTAATCGGTGGGCGAGAGGTAGCGTGTAAGGATCGGCATCAACGCTACCGGCAACGCCGCATTGACCAGGTTGCCGCCAAGGTAGACAAGCGACTCCTTCCAGAACGGGGTGGCGCCATCCAGCACCGAGCGGACTCGGTCCAGAATACTCATGTGGCCGCTGGTCGAATCAACTGTTTCTCAGCGTCAGAAGCCCGCCGGAGCGACGAGAGCGGGCTTCCGGAGGAGGTAGGAGCCCAGGAAAGCCTTGCGTATAATGCGCAGTGTACCAAACAGCGCTGTTCGAAGCTCTGCGCCCGCTACTCCCACGGTAGCCGGACGGTACCGTGTCGTTATTCTGGAAGCGTCAATCAGCTGTAAGTCACGTGAAACGACTGATTTACTTGCCTGGTGGAGTCTGTACCCACCCCAGTACGTTCGAACATGACCAAATCGCACTCCTGCTTTCCCAGCCCGCAGATAGAACTCGTAGTCCATACCGAAGTGAAGCGTCTCATCCAGCTCGCCGATTCTGTCGAATACCTTCCGGCGAAAGAAGCCCGCACAGTTCGCATGAAAACAGTCGCCGGCCCATAGGTAAGTGCTGTAGTGAAACCTCGGCTCCTTCCGCCCCCTCAGGTAATGTCCGTTTTCGTCAATATAAATATAGTCGGAGAAGACGATATCCACGTCCTGATGTTTGAAAAAATACTCCGCCGCGCTAAACAAGCATTGATTTAAATAAATATCGTCAGAGTTCAACCACCCTATAATCTCGCCCGTAACGTGCTTAAGGCCTTTATTGAAGGCGTGGGCCTGGCCACGGTCTCTTTCACTGACCCAGGCTTCCAAACGGTGATCATACTTTTGCAGGACACTCACCGTTTCGTCATTTGACCCGCCGTCCATCACAACCAACTGGAGCTCCGGATATCCCTGTAGCAGTACGCTCTGCAGAGTCTCTTCGATGAAGCGGCCCTGATTAAATGAGGGAACGATTACACTGATCTGTGTCACTGCCCCTTCGTCGCACCAGTGTGATGTATCGTAGATAAGTAACGCACGGGCGGCTTGGTGAGATTACAACAGGGGAAAAGTCATTAACTATGAATTCAGCACGGTAGAGAAGTAGAGCAACAGGATGTCTGCAATTATCCAAGCCAGGATCGAGATCAACAGCGGACCGTCGCGAAGTACCAGCCGTGCCGGATCACCGCCCTCATTGCACTCGTTGACGAGATAGAGGTAGCGCAGAATTCCGAATGCGACGAACGGCACCGTAAGAAACAGGTGCTGAGTGCCGAGTTTCTGCGCAACTTCGGGCGACGCCGTGTAGATCATGTAGCCCACCAGCGTCGCGCCCGCGACGATTGAAAGCATCTGGTCGATCAGCTTGACGCTGTATTCGCCGAGCGGCCCGCGATGGTCGACCGCGGCCGCGCCGAGCGCGATCAGTTCATGACGGCGGCGCGCCAGCGCGACCATCAGCGCCAGCACGAACGTGATGAAGATGAGCCAGGGTGAGACCGCCACGTCGATCGCCACCCCGCCGGCATAAGCGCGGAGGACGAAACCAATCGCGATCACAATCACATCGACGATCACCACCTGCTTGGCGTAGTGCGAATAGAGGAACTGCATCGCGAGGTAGGCCGCGGCAATTACAAGAAAGGCGGGGCCCAGCGCTACGCTGAGCCCAAGCCCGCTCAAGCCAAGCACGGCCGCTTGCGTTAACGCCTCGCCGACGGTCACATCGCCATTGGCGAGCGGACGGTTGCGTTTCTCCGGATGATGCTGGTCGCTCTCGCGATCGTTGATGTCGTTTATCGCGTAGCCCGCGCTCGCGATCGCACAGAACACGATAAAGGCGAGCACGCTGAGGACGACGTCGTGAAAATGAAAGAGCCGCTGGCTAAAGACGAGCGCCGCAAAGACCAGTCCGTTCTTGATCCACTGGTAGGGCCGCGCGAGTTTGACCAGCGCGCTCCACTTGGTCCGCTCGACTCTCGCTACCGCGCTGTCCCCGGCCACATCCATGACCAAAACCTCCATAGGGAAGCCTCAACCAAAGAAAACGCATTTGGAATGGTTTGAGAATGGGCGCGCATAAAAGCGGCAAATTTTTGACACTCGCATTTCGCGTCTGAGTCTGACATTTCAGCATCTCTTGCGGGTCAATTCTTCCGCGCCTTCTCTGACACGGATTTCGCCCAAGGACTACGCTTTTCGACTAGTTGCCCGGCTCAGCAGCCATCAGTGCGTGCGCCCGCGGGGGAATGCTGCCGCGTTTGTTCGCGAAATCGCATCTCTGATTTTCCGAAGCCGGCAGATAAGACGCATGCGAAACGAGGGGAGTCAGGTTAGACCTTTGCGAAGGGAATTTCGCCGGTTCTTTATTCTGCTGTGCACTTTCATCCTCCTTCTGATCGCAAGATTCGGCAACTGGCAGGTTCACGCCGCAGGCGTCGGGCAACTACTCCAAAACGCCGGTGCTGACAACGATATTTTGGCAGAGCTCGATTCGCTTATGGGGTGGACTTCGCTGGTTCCGATCGCACTCGTAGGTCTAGCTTTCATTGGGGTGTTCGCCCTGTTCCTCGCGCCGATTTTCCATAAGTTCCACGACTTCGGGCGCATCGGCGGGTCCGGGGCTTATCGGCTCGGGCCACGCCGCCGGCTCCCGGGAGAACCGCGAGATAAGAGCTCGAAGGACTCCCTTTTCTCGTGAAGCCGCCTAGCGTTAACACGGCACAAGTCCTGCGCTAGCGCCAACCTGCCGCGTATTCCAAAAGTTGCACCTCGGGTCGGTGCATCGCCTTTGGTGTATGCCCGCCAATCCTTGCCAGCGTCTCGCGTGGGACGATATAGCCTTATGCTTGAGCTCAGGGCGAGTCGCCTGCGCGCGAACAGGACGAATTTATAATGGCGGATGCGAGTCACGAGAAAACCGGCCCCTCGGCCACGATCGACGTCGAAGGTCTGCGGCGTTTCATACGCGATCGCAGGCTCGGTGACGCCGGCGATCTGCGCGCGGAGAATATCTCCTTCGGCCATTCCAACGAGGTCCATCTGGTCCATTTCGAGGGCAAGTCATGGGCGCTCAGACGTCCGCCGCGCGGGCCGCTGCTGCCGACCGCACACGACGTGCTGCGCGAGTATCGCGTAATCAAAGCGCTGCAGGAGACTCCCGTGCCAGTGCCGCGCGTATACGCAAGTTGCGAGGATACGAGCTACATCGGCGCGCCTTTCTTCCTGATGGAGTATATGCGCGGGCGCGTGATTCGTTCGGGGCTCATCCCATCCGCCGAGCAAAGTTTCGCCGATACGCCCGAGCAGCGCCGTGCCGTGAGTGAGAAGATCGTTGAGTTGCTGGTGGCGCTGCAATCCGTAGACTGGCGCGCTGTGGGACTCGAAGGTTTCGGGCGCCCCGACGGTTATATCGAGCGCCAGCTTCGCCGTTGGAGCGGCCAGCTCGAACGTACGCTCCCGCTGACGCGTCCGCTCCCCGTGATGATGAAGGTGCAGCAATGGCTGGCAGCGCATATCCCGCAGGCGCAGCCGGCCACAATCGCGCACGGCGACTTCAAGCTCGACAATGTGATGTGGGACGCGACGAGCCGCGAAATCAAAGCGATTGCGCTGTTCGACTGGGAGATGTCGACGATTGGCGACCCGCTCGCCGACCTCGGATGGATGGTCACGTACTGGAGCGACCCAGACGACAACGAGACGCGCCGCAGCTTCGTCTCGAGCATGGACGTGGCGCCGGGTTATCACCGGCGGCGCGAGATGGTCGAACTTTACGAACGCAAGTCGGGGCGCGCGATGCGCGACTTCGCCTTCTACGAAATTTTCTCGCTGTTCAAGCTCGCGATTATTTTAGAGGGCAGCTACTCGCGATACCTGAGCGGCCAAGCTGATGATCCGATGTTCGCGACGTATGACGTGCGCGTACCAGGCATCGCCGACGTCGCATGGTCGCTCTGCGAGCAGGCGAGCTAGCTTCGTGACCGGGGGCACCACACTGTTGCGGGCTTAACAAAGCGAGTGGGACGCCAATGCCGCTGCAAGCTTCGCGACGCGCGTCAGCGGGGTGCTTCTCGCCTGTGCGGCCTCGTACTAGACATCCACGCTTTCGGCGCGAAACTCGCCGGTTTGTTCGTCCATTTTGGTGATCTTCATGAGTAATTTATCTTGAGGGTAACACCTCGCAATCTTCCGAGGTGATGCATTCACATCCTCAGCAACGACGATCACCACTCGGAAACGGCCCTCGCAATGATCGCGCGCATATATGAGGTTATCCAGACGCTCGCGGTTTCCGGGCAGGCCTTTCCATTCATTCAGGTTTGGGCGCTTAAACGTGTCGTACACAATGGGTTTTCCGGTGTAATCGAGACGATCTTTCCACGCGGTCAAAACGACCGTGCTGCCATCAGCGCTACGCGCCGACCAGCTCCAGCGTTGATTTTTCCCGGCCGCGCCAAAATGCGCAAAAGCTTCTGCTAATCCCGACATTTTTCTATTTCTGTCTCTCTACAAGCATATACATTAAATTTCAAACTGAGACACTACCAAAACGGAGAGCGAATCAAAAAGAACGAGAGATAACGAAACGGGCGGGATCTTCAATCCCGCCCGTATTCATTCTCGATGGTGGAACTTGTCTATGCCGCGACCTGGGTCGTGCCCTGAAACGCCGGCTTATCCGGATCGCAAAAATAGCGGATGTTGCCCAGCGTGACGTCGCAGATCGTGTAGCTCACCGAAATTATATTTTCGACCACCAGGTTATCGCCCGCGCCAAACGCGCTCGCGTCGAAAGTATTGATACGCGGGCGTCCGCGTTCCGCCC
>DATGVD010000522.1:0-4033 GCA_035300785.1 Pyrinomonadaceae bacterium
CGCGCGTCTGCATCGTCTAATCGAAGCTGCCGACGTGCTGGTTAACGGCAGCGTGTCAAAGCCTTCGCATAAGCTGCGGGCGAACGACCATATAGAAATTGAGTTAACGCCGACTCCGTCGACTTCCTTTGCACCTGAAGACATTCCGGTCGAAGTTGTCTACGAAGACGACGATTTGATCGTGGTCAACAAACCGGCGGGAATGGTGGTCCATCCGGCGGCCGGCGTCGATTCAGGCACGCTGGCCAACGCTCTGGCATTCCATTTTCAGCAACTGTCGACCACCGGCGGAGCGGTGCGGCCGGGAATTGTGCATCGCCTGGACAAAGGAACCTCGGGCTTGCTTGTCGTAGCAAAAACCGAAATAGCGCACGAACATCTCGCGGATCAGTTTCGGGATCGCGAAGTGTTTAAGTCGTATGTCGCACTGGTCCACGGTGTGGTTGAAAAGGAAGTTGGCGAAATCGATCAACCGATCGCGCGCGACCCGCGCAATCGCACGCGCATGGCCGTGGTGCGCGGCGGGCGTCCCTCGCTCTCGATTTATAAGGTTCAGCAACGCCTTGAGCGGTTCACCCTGCTTGATGTAGAGCTGAAGACAGGACGCACTCACCAAATTCGTGTGCACCTGGCCTGGCTGAAACATCCGGTGGTTGGCGATGAAGTCTATGGCGCCGGCCGCGACAAGACCGTAGTCAATCCAGTGATTCGCTCACGGATTGCAAAGTTAGGGCGTCAGTTTCTGCATGCGGAGCAACTGGGCTTTCGACACCCACGGACGGCGAAGAAATTGCGCTTTGCCGCTCCTCTTCCAGAGGGTCTGCAATTATTGGTCGATCAAATCGAGCGTTAGCATGATTTGACACGCGCGCGCCGCTGCGGCAAGATACGCTTACAACCCCGAACTGTTTAAATTCCCCCAACAAAATGCGGAGCTTTCTCGATGAGTTTCACCGGGATTGTGTTTTTTGTCTCTCTCCAGGAACGTTCGATTGTATTTAGTTTCGATTGTATTCAGATTGATCAACTAAGGAGCGAATATCATGTCTAAGAATTTTGTGACGGGCCTTTTCAAAACGCGCGCCGCCGCGGAGGCGGCCGTAGATGCGATTATCAAGCGAGGCTACACTCGCGACGACATTAGCGTTTTGATGTCGGATTCTACCCGAGACAAAGAGTTTGCCGTGCAGACCAGGTCGCACGCGGCTGACGGTCTCGGCATTGGCGGGGCGATTGGGGGAACCGTTGGCGCCGTGTTGTTGGCGATTGTCGCCGTGGGAACATCGATCGCGATTCCCGGCTTGGGACTTTTTGTCGCCGGCCCGATCGCGGCGGCCCTGGCGGGCGCCGGCGCCGGCGGCGTAACCGGAGGACTAATCGGCTTAATGATCGGTACCGGAATTCCGGAGCATCGCGCCAAAGTCTACGACACCGACCTGCGTAGCGGCGGCATCCTGCTGGGAGCTCAGGCGAAGTCGGTCGATGATGTAGACAGGCTCGAGACACTGTTCGAAGACATCGGCGCCGAATACGTCCGCGCCGAGTAGGCCGAACGATGGATACGGAAGTTCTACGAAAGAGGCGATTGACGCAACGCAGTTCCGACACGTAATCCCGATTAGTGCTTCAGAAATGCCTGAGGCTTTTAAGGCATGGTCTTTTGCTTTTCTGTTAGAGCGATTCCCATCCTTGCTAATGTTGACTTGTTGAGCGTGCCGGTTACCTTGAGGCTTTCAGCTTGTTGATATTTCCTTAAGCCGGAACGTGTGTTCGCGTCGAGCTTACCTGTCTGCTCGCTACTATAGAAGCCGCGTTGCTTGAGGATAACTTGCGCTTGTTTAATCTGATCGGCGCTGGCGCGAAAGATTGGACCTCGATTGACGTTCGTAGGCTTGTTACTGTTAGTTCCGCTATTCGAGTTGGTGTTAACGTTCTGGTTCTGAGCCGCTGCGTCGAGCGAAAGAAACAAAAGCACTGAGAGTGCAGTCAACGGGAGTTTCTTCATTTCATTCTCCTCACGATTTGGGAGGCGTGACTGACCACGCGAGATGATAAAGCCGCATAAATTCCGATCCGCGCCGCCATGATACTGTCGCTGTCAAGCACCATTTATGTTGGCCCGGGCACCCGATAGAGCCCTCGAGGTTAAGCGGGTTTTGAGAAGGATCTTGCAAGTATTCAGCCTTTTTGAATCGAGTACCAAAATGGTTGGCAATTCTTAAACCGTTTGGTAGTATGGTTGATGGCTCGTTTGGAGCGCATCGACAAGACACCCCAGTAACCCACCTGACCGACCCGATCATTGCCATCCTGAGAACTGATAATGACAAGATTCCCCCGTATTGCTCTCCTGATATTCTTTAGTTGCGCGCCGGTTTTTGCGCAGGGCTCCGGCTATTCTTTCGACAACTTTGACACCGCGAACGGCGTGCGGATACGCGTCGAACCAGCCAAGGCTCGCAAAGCATCGACTCGGCGGGCATCGAAGACGAGCCTGTCAACCATGAACGTTGACGCCAATAAGGCCGGCCAGGCTCTCTCAGCGCCAACGGACAATCCGAGGCCGCTAGTCGCACCGACAGTCTTAGTTTACGATTCGTTGGCCGGCGCCTCCGTCAATAGCAGTTCGGCGCTGCGCGGTTATACGACCGGGAACACGCAAGTGGACCAGTACCTGATCAACTCTGCCACCAACAACGGTGTCGACCCGCTCTTGCTGTATTCAATCATGCATCAGGAATCCAGTTTCAAATCGCACGCCGTCTCGCCGAAGGGCGCGCGCGGGCTGATGCAGTTGATGCCTTTCACCGCGATGCGTTATGGCGTCACCAACATCTTCGATCCCAGACAGAACATCGAAGGCGGCGCGCGCTATGTCAGATTCCTGCTTGATCGCTTTGATGGAGATATCACCCTGGTCCTGGCTGGATACAATGCCGGTGAAGGCGCAGTCGAAAAATACGGTTGGCAGATCCCGCCGTATTCTGAAACTCAAGAATACGTTCGTCGTATTTCGCGGCGCTACGCGGTGCTGCGCGATCCGAATGCCGCGCTGTACGCGCCACGCGTTGCGCGTATGCAAGACAAACCATCAGCGCCTTTGACCATCTATGAGCGCACCGTTTCGACTGTGCGATTGCCTGATGGAAAGCTACAGTTAATGAGCCAGTAGAGGCTTTGGTCTAATCCTTCGAAACGAGGCGAAGCGTCCCAGCGACGGTTCGCCTCGTTTTCTGTTTGGAGGCGCGCAGTCTTTATGTATCATGGGCCGGAAAGATTGATGAATCGAGAACCGTAGCCGAAGCGTATAAGCGAGGAGAGGTAACAAGTCATGCAATGTTCTAGTTGTGGCGCTCAACTCAATCCGACTAGCCGCTTCTGCGATCAGTGCGGTGCGTCGCGCGATGCCGAAGAAACCAGAATCGCGCGGCCTAACGCATCCGTGCCCGCGCCTTCCGATCACGACGATGATGTGGAGCACGTGATTTTCACCGTGCGGCCGACGTTGCTCTTCATCAAGCTTGGTTATGCGGCGGCGGTATTGGGCGCAGTGCTGCTGACAGTTTTGCTGGCGATGATTAACTTTGTGAATATTCCGTGGTACTTCTCTCTGCCGGTCGCGCTCGGACTGTTGCTGATTCCGGCCTACTATCATCTGAAGCGCAACATGGTTCGCTACACGCTGACCGATTCCAAGATCGAAATCGATTATGGCCTCATCGCGCGCACCACGCGCAACATTCCCCTGGCCAAAATCCAGGACGTCACCGTTTCAGCGTCGATTCCGCAGCGAATCCTGCGCCTCGGCGATCTAGTAGTCGACAACGCCAGCGAAGTCGGCGGCACCACCGTCATCCACAACATCAACGATCCGCGCCACTACGCCGACCTGCTTTTGCGCGAGTTGAGGAACTGGCATTAAACTCTAATCATTATTCCAAGTACGCAGCTCAGGAAACATTTATCGAGGTGTCGGGTTCTAAGTGAGGGTATGAGTTTGCGTCATCTTCCCAAGCCAACCACGACTCTCTAC
>DATGVD010000523.1:0-3352 GCA_035300785.1 Pyrinomonadaceae bacterium
GATCGGCACGATGTTGTTTCTCGGCCCGACCGGCTCAGGCAAGACGCGCGTGATCGAAGCGGCCGCGGAAGTACTCTTCGCGGATTCCAACGCAGTTTTGAAGATCGACTGTGCTGAATTTCAGCATTCGCACGAAATCGCCAAGCTGATCGGCTCGCCGCCGGGATACCTCGGTCATCGCGAAACTTCGCCGATGCTGACCCAGGAAAACCTGGATCGGATGCACAACGACGAGTTGAAGTTGACGCTGGTGCTCTTTGACGAGATCGAAAAAGCGTCGGACGCGCTGTGGCAACTGCTGCTCGGCATCCTGGACAAAGCGACTTTGACGCTCGGCGACAATCGCCGCGTGGACTTTTCGAAGTGCATGGTGATCATGACTTCAAACCTCGGCGCGCGCGAAATGTCCGAGTTGATTTCCGGCGGCATCGGCTTTGCCCCGGGCAAAGGCGTCAAGAACCCCGACAACGAAGTCGATCAGAAAATTTATCGCACGGCAGTCGAAGCCGCGCGGCGAAAGTTCTCGCCAGAGTTCATGAACCGCATCGACAAAGTTGTGGTGTTTCGTTCGCTCAAGGAACATCACCTGCGCAAGATTCTCGATCTCGAACTGCAGGGTGTGCAGGACCGCATCATGCTGTCCGCCGGCACTAAGTTTGTCTTTCAGTGCTCGGATACAGCGAAGGACATGCTCCTGCACGAGGGCATCGACTATAAGTACGGCGCCCGGCATTTGAAGCGATCCATCGAGCGCTTTTTGGTTTATCCATTGTCGAACCTGGTGGCGACCGGACAGATCGCTTTGGGTGATCTGGTGCATGTCGACCTCAATCTGGGCACCCGGAAGCTGCTTTTCTCGAAGCAGTCGGGTGGGGCTTTGATACCCGAAATAACCGCGGCGATTCCCGACGAAGAGCATGTGGCGGCGCGTTCTGGCAGCGTAGGCTTGCCGATACCGCAGGTTAAAGAGGGCAAGGCCGCGCGCAAGGGACAGGGACGAGGCGAAAAAAGCGAGGGATAAGTCTCTCGGGAGCCGAGGTAGGTTTAAGGCGTCGGAGCTTAACAAAGCTTCGACGCCTCTTCAGTTTCTGGCAGTCGCAAGTCTTCGCAAAGCCTGGCGCGCGGCTTCGGCGAGATAGGGGTCGCTCGAGTCCAGCACGGAGCGCAGCGCAGGCGCCGCCGACGGATCGCCAATCAGCCCCAACGCCGCCGCCGCTTCGCGGCGCACGTCGAGCACATTCTGATCATCAGAAAGCGCGGCAATTAAGGCAGGCAGTCCGGCGCGACTGCGAATCTGGCCCAGCGAATGCGCGGCCGAGCGCATCAAGAATTCATCAGCCGGCGCCGCTTTCTTCTTCTTCATCTTCTTCATCCCGGAGAGCGCCTGCGATAGCGCGTTAACTGCCGTCTCGTCTCCGATCTGTCCCAGCGCCACGGCCGCAGCGCTGCGAACAGCAGCTTCCTTATCGCCCGATAGCAGTTCCGACAGGCGCGCCACCGCACTGCGGCTGTGTGTTTCGCCGAGAGCGTAGGCGGCTTCGCGACGGATGAACTCAGCTCGATCCTGCAAGAGCGGGACGATCAACCCGGCCGCCTCCGCCGGCGGCAGAAACACCACCGCGTGCGCCGCGGCGGCGCGAACCTGAACCTCTGGATCGTTCAATCCGGCGGCCGCGACCCGCGAAGCGTCCGGGCGTTTCATGTTGCCGAGCCGCATCAGCGCGTCGCGGCGTTCTTCAATCTCCGAAGAACTCAAGCGCTGTCGCTGCCGCTCGATCTCTCTCTGAATTGACGTTGGTTGGCCGGCGCTCTGAGCGACGCCAGACGGCGCCGCGCCCGCAATGGCGACAAGGATGCACGTCACCGCCGGCAAGCCGCGGGGGAACATAGTCAGCCCGGGCATCATTCGACTCAGTTTAGGCTTTGTCATGAATTCAACCTGTATCAATCCGCGAAGCCACGGCGTGCATCGTGTCGATAATCAAGACCGCGATCGGCGGATAGAAAAGCAGATCCGAAATCACCAGCGCAGTCGGTGAATACGATTCGATCGCGGTCGGCACAGTGTGACGAAACAGCAGACTGAGATCCGAGAAGAAATCCTGCGCATGCCAACCGATAAAAAGACCGATGCCCAGACTTACGACGTAGCCGCCCGCCAGGAATGCGTATGCCGTTAGGCGCGTGAACGGTTGCTCCGGCGTCGGCTCTTCGCGCGTGACCGAATAATGAATCTCGTCGGGACTGTAAGTATAGTGCCGAAAGTATTCCCGCAGCCGCCTGGCCAGGTGCCAGATGCCGACCATGAACAGCGTCCCCAGAATTACTTTGCCCAGCAAGCCGAACGACTGCCACAGCGGAGGCTTGATCATCGCCACGAAAAACGTCGAGAGAAAAAGCGACACGGTGGTAAAGACGGCCCGCTGGCGCTCGCGAATCTCTCGCCGATCGTTTTCCAGAATCTGGTTGACGACCCGATCCCAACGCGCCTGCGCCGCAATCGTGCGCGCGCGTTGTGCGTGCGGGTTGTCAGAGTCGAGGATCGAAGCGCCACGCTCGCCCTGATTAAGTTGCCGATCGTGGAAGGCGCGCTCCTGGGGATCGACCAGCGTGTGATACGCCAACGACAGCAAGGCGAATTCCCGCGCCGCCTTTTCTGAGCCGCGATTAACGTCGGGGTGACGCTTGCGCGCCAGTTTCCGATACGCGGATTTGATCTCAGTGGCGGTCGCGGTTCGCTTGACGCCAAGAACGTGATAGTAGTCGGTCATCAAGAACGTGATAGGACTCGGTCATCCCGAGCCTTCGCTCGATGATTTTATCACTCTGAGGGGATGCGCGATAGCCCCATCTAGCTCGTCTGATCGCGCGCCGAACGCTCGACGAATTCGATCAGCGTTCGCACTGCGATGCCGGTTGGGCCTTTCGCGCGGTAAGGCTTCGCGTCGTCGCCCCATGCTGTGCCGGCGATGTCCAGGTGCGCCCAGGAAACTCCATCGGCAAACTCTTTGAGAAAAGCCGCCGCGGTAATCGTGCCGGCCTTTCGGCCACCGACGTTTTTGATGTCGGCAATGTCCGATTTGATCTGGGCCGAGTATTCCTTGTCCAGCGGCAATTGCCAAAACTTTTCGCCAACTCCTTTGCCCGCATCGATGACTCCGTCGATCAGAGCCTGATCAGTTCCAAGAATTCCAGTGTTCACGTCCCCAAGCGCGACCGAAACCGCGCCGGTGAGCGTTGCCATGTCGATGATCTGCGTCGCGCCGAGTTTCTTCGCATACGCGATCGCGTCGGCGAGGACCAGGCGACCTTCAGCGTCGGTGTTGATGACCTCGATCGTCTTGCCGGTCAT
>DATGVD010000524.1:0-3681 GCA_035300785.1 Pyrinomonadaceae bacterium
AATCGTCATCTTGCCGAGCCCGTGCAGCGCGACCGAACGCGAAAGCGGATCCGCGGGCATATTCAGGATCGTTTCAAATGCCGCGCGCGCTTTGTCCCAGGCGCCGATGTTGTGGCGATAATTTTCGCCGAGGTAGCGCAGAGGAGTTGGGTCCGCCGGATCCATCAAGTGGGCTTTCGTGTACAACTGGTCAGCGAGGACATATTGCGCATTCATTTCCGCAATCAGACCGCGCCGCATCGTCGTTTCAATCAAAGCGCTCTGGCGCGGCTCGAATACCGGAGCCGGAGACACGCTGGCGATCTCACCGGCGCCGAGATTCTTGAGCTGCTTGGCGGCTTCCTTGGCCTTCTTCGGAAACAGACATTTCTGATCAAGCACGGCGCGATAAATCTTGATCGCCGAATCCTTGTCGCCGGCTTTCACTTTGTCGGCGGCATCTTTCATCTGGGAGTCGAGCGCGCTTTCGCGTTGCTTCATTTGGCTGTCGACGACCTTTTCCACGTCGCTGACTTTGAGCTTGCCGTTTGTGTTTTCGATCTTGCTGACGGGAGCGCCTTCAGGCGTGGCCAGCACGGCGACCGGCAGTTTGGACTCGCCGACCAGTTTGTCGGCGTTCTGAATGTGCGTGTCCGCGAGTTCCATGGATACACATTGGCTGGCGTACAGGGACAGCGCGCGTGATTGACGCAGGCTGGAATTGTTCACCTCGTTATTCGAGGCCGGAAACCAGTAGAGCACCAGCCCCGTCGCCGGCGGATCTTTGGGCTTGCGAACCTTCCACGGCACGATGTATACGGGCGTATTCGAACCGCCGCCGCCGCCATTGTTGGACATGCCGCCGCCACCGCCGCCACCGCCTCCGCCGCAGGTGGCGAACGATGTCTGGATGAAAAATAGAGCGAGGAGAGCAACGGCGATTGAGCGAAAGAGTTGGTTTTTCATGGCGCGTGATTATAGCAGAGCAGGTTTCGAAGAACGAGCCTTTGATGCCGGAAGCTGGCCTCTCGGTTGGACGATGAGGTCAGAACCGGGAGCGGTAGCGACCGGGTCTCGATGGACCTGAAGGTCGACATTGCCAGGATTGTAACCCGGTCGCTACCGCTCCCGGTACTGACTCCGTCATCGGCTGGGGGTTGACTTGGATGGTCTCAGTGAAATAAAAGCTTTGCCAATCAGTCTCGACGAAAGAGAGGCCTTATATGCTGCGAACCCTGAACCGCCTTTTCTTCTCAATTATTCTCTTTTCATTAGCCGTCAACGGCGCGCGGGCCCAGTCGAAAACCACGCCTGATCCTGACCTGACCAAAGATCCGACACTCTACGTCGTCGGCTATGCTCACCTGGACACGCAGTGGCGCTGGGAGTATCCGCAGGTCATTCGCGAGTATCTGCCCAAGACCATGCACGACAACTTCGCCCTGTTTGAAAAGTATCCGCACTACGTTTTCAATTTCAGCGGCGCGAATCGTTATCGCATGATGAAAGAATACTGGCCCGAGGATTATGAGAAGCTGAAAAAATACGTGGCTGCGGGCCGTTGGTTTCCCGCCGGCTCTTCGATGGAAGAAGGCGACGTCAACTCGCCTTCGGCCGAATCGATCATCAGGCAAATTCTTTACGGCACTCAATACTTTCGTCGAGAGTTTGGCAAGACGAGCGCCGAATATATGCTGCCCGACTGTTTCGGTTTTCCCGCTTCTTTGCCTAGCATCCTCACGCACATGGGCCTCAAGGGGTTCTCGACCCAAAAGTTGACGTGGGGATCGGCGGCGCGCGTCGGCGGCCCGGGCTCTCCGGAAAACACGCCGGTGGGCATTCCTTTCAACGTCGGTTTTTGGGAAGGCCCCGATGGCCGCGGAGTAATCGCGGCGTTCAATCCCGGCAGTTATACTGGGCAGGTCCGCGAAGACATCAGCAAGAGTCCGATCATCATTGATCCAAATGCGAAGAATAATCCCGTCGATTGGCCGGGACGAGTCGCCCTGAATGGAAAAGTAAGCGGCCTCTTCACCGATTATCATTACTACGGCACGGGCGACACCGGCGGCGCGCCGTCGGAAGCTTCCGTGAAAATGATGGAGGCGATCGTCACGAAGGGCATGGCGTCTCTTCCGGGGCAGGCAAACCCTGCGCAAGGACAGCCGTCCCCCCCGGCGTCGCCCGCAGTGCGAGTCGGCGATGGGCCGTTGCATGTCGTCTCGGCCACATCGGAGCAGATGTTTCTCGACATCAAACCCGAGCAGTTGTCTGGCTTGCCGCGATTCAAAGGCGAGCTGCAACTGACGAATCATTCGGCGGGTGGCTATTCGTCTGAGACATACCAGAAACGTTGGAACCGGAAGAACGAATTGCTGGCTGACGCGGCTGAAAAAGCATCGGTCGCCGCCGCTTGGCTGGGCGGGCGTCCTTATCCGCAGGATCGTCTGAACAAAGCCTGGACGCTAGTCATGGGTTTACAGTTTCACGATACCTTGCCCGGCACGCAGACGCCGAAAGCTTTTGAGTTTTCATGGAACGATGATGTGATCGCGATGAATCAGTTTGCGGAAGTGCTGACGAGCGCGACGGAATCGATCTCGTCGGGAATGAATACCGAAACGAAAGGCACGCCCGTCGTCGTTTACAACCCGCTGAACATTTCACGCGAAGATTTAGTGGAAGCTTCGGTCACATTTCCGAGTGGAATGCCCAACGCGGTGCGCGTGCTTGGACCGGATGGCAGAGAAGTGCCGGCGCAGTTGTCGAACGGCAAAGTCTTGTTTCTCGCGAAGACGCCTTCCGTTGGCTACGCGGTTTATGACGTGCAGCCGGTCGACGCATCGGCAAACACTTCGACATTGAAAGTGACGGAGTCATCGCTGGAAAACGCACGGTATCGAGTCACGCTGGATCGGAATGGCGACGTCTCGAGCATCTTCGACAAGACACTCAACAAAGATATGCTTTCCGCGCCGGCGCGGCTGGCGATCAAGACCGACAAGCCGGAACAGTGGCCGGCCTGGAACATGGATTATTCAGATCAGCAAAAGGCGCCCCGCGCGTACGTCGGTGGCCCGGCGAAGATTCGCATAGTCGAGAACGGCCCGGTCCGCGTCGCCATTGAAGTCGCACGCGAAACCGAAGGCTCGAAGTTTGTGCAGACCATCAGCTTGAGCGCCGGCGACGCCGGCAGACGCATCGAGTTTGCCAACGTCATCGACTGGAACACACGCGAAGCGAATCTGAAAGCTACGTTCCCGCTCGCCGCTGCGAACGAGATGGCTACGTACAACTGGGATGTCGGTACGATCCAACGCGCGACGAATGACGAAAAGAAATTCGAAGTCCCATCGCACCAGTGGATCGATCTGACCGACAAGAGTGGCAGCTTTGGCGTCACCATCCTGACGGATTGCAAGAACGCGTCCGACAAACCCGACGACAGAACGATTCGCTTGACGCTGATGCGCACGCCCGGCCTCGGCCCGCGCGCGGGTTATGGTGATCAGACGACGCAGGATTTGGGTCACCATGAATTTGTTTATGGACTCGCGGCGCACGCGGGCGACTGGCGCACCGAACAGACGGACTGGCAGGCGCAGCGTTTGAATCAACCGCTGATCGCGTTCGAAAGTTCGAAACATCCCGGAACGCTGGGTAAGAACTTTTCCCTGCTGGGCGTGAGCAACAGCCGCGTCC
>DATGVD010000525.1:0-5821 GCA_035300785.1 Pyrinomonadaceae bacterium
ACCGTGTACTTCTTCGGATGGTAATTAAGATTGACGCAGACCTTGCGGCCCGCTTCGATGTCAAAGTCGCGCACCCAACGTCCACCATTGGGCAACAGAATCTCGACGTTGTGATGGCCCGGCTCCAGCTCGATTATGCGAACGGTCGTCGACGTATCACCCTGGGGCTTGCCGTCGATGCGCAAGGGAAAGCCGCCGGGATTGGTCGTCAGCTCAACCTGGCCGTACCTCACCTTGTGCTTCTTCCTGGCGTAAGCCGTGGTTGAAGTGCAGGCGAGCGCGAACGTCAGCGCGACGAAAATTGCGAACGCAATCTTGATCTTTGCAGAGCTCATGAAATTAGCCACCATGGAAGTTTTCTGATTCATCATCTACACCTCCGTCATGGTTTCGGCCTGCTTGCGCGCGCGCATCTTAGCGTAACGACGACGCGCACCGGTGGTCAGAGCCACGATTCCTGAACCAAAGAGCAATAGCGAAGTCGGCTCAGGGACTTGCGGCGGCGTTGGTGTCGGCGTCGGACAAGTCGGGCACGTGTTGCAAGTCGGACACACATTATTACGGTTGTGATGATGAATGAACAAGAGCGGAATCGCGGCCAGAAACAGGAATGGCCACTTTGGAAATCCGCCGCCCACGGCCGGGATCTCGCCGCAATCGCAGATCGTACCGTCGACGTTGTCCTGCTCGAAAACCTGGACCTCGCCTTGTGGCTGCTGGGGCGCGACCTCGGCTCCGGCAACGAGCGAAGGCGCGGCCGTCTGGACGTCGGTATCAATGGCAGGAGCGGTCGGGCCGGCTAGAGACTTTGAAGCACTCGATGGCGGCTGCCCATTCGGATCCTGTGCGACTGTCCGCAGTTTGAGCTGTTCAATCTGACTGCTCTTCTGCAGGTCACCCATGACATTCACAACATCGGCGAACTTGATTGGACTAGCTTGCGCCGGTACAGCTACCAACAGCAGCAAACTAGTCATCGTGGCAAGTGGCCGGAAAAAACGGGTCCTCATCTGGTTAGGAAACTCCCTCCTCAAGACATTGGGGCCGGTGCTTTGACGGCTCTTTTCGCATTTATTACTCGGAAAACTGATGCTTTGAAAAGAGACGGCGAGACAGCCTGCCGTGGGTACAAGCCTCAGAAAAACCCTGTGGGCTTGATTTACCTGCTTGTGAAAGACGCCTAATTAGAGGGGTATTCCAATTTTCTGGAAGGAGTTAGCGGGGATTTCCAGAAACCGTCGGAGCGGGCGACAGCTTGCACCATTCGCCCGCTCCAAGGGCAACCATTAACCTTCGTCCTGGCCGCCGGTGGCGGGAGCGCCGGCCTCGCGCTGCTCGTCTTTCAAAATGGCCTTCCGGGACAGCTTTATCTTGTTGCCGTCCTTGCCTATGCACTTGACCATGATTTGCTGGCCTTCCTTCAACTCATCACGCACATCGCGAATCCGCCGGTCGGCGATTTCGGAAATGTGCAATAAGCCGTCGGTGCCAGGAAAGATCTCTACGAACGCGCCAAAATCAACGATCCGTGAGACGGTGCCAACATAGGTGGCGCCGATTTCAGCTTCCGCGGTCAGACCTCGGATCCGATTGACCGCAGCCTCGGCCGCGGCGCTGTCGGCTGTGGCGATCGAAACCGTGCCGTCGTCTTCGACGTCAATCTTCGCGCCCGTCTCTTCGACCAAGGCGCGAATGACTTTCCCTCCTGGTCCGATGACGTCGCGAATCTTATCCGGATTGATCTTGATCTTGATAATTCTCGGCGCGAACGGTGAAATTTCAGCGCGCGCTTCCTTCAACGTCTGGGCCATCGCGTCAAGAATATGCAAGCGCCCCTTCTTTGCCTGGGCCAAAGCCTCGGCCATGATCTGGGAGTTCACGCCCGCAATCTTGATGTCCATCTGTAAAGCAGTGATGCCTTCGCTGGTGCCCGCGACTTTAAAGTCCATGTCGCCGTAGTGATCTTCGGCGCCCGCAATGTCGGACAGGATTGCGTACTTGTTGCCCTCCATTACCAAGCCCATCGCGACCCCGGCCACCGGCGCTTTCAAAGGCACGCCGGCATCCAGCATCGACATCGAACCACCGCACACGGTGGCCATCGATGAAGAGCCATTCGATTCCGTAATGTCAGAAACGATGCGAAGCGTGTACGGAAACGTCGTGTCGTCGGGCAGCACGCCTTCGAGCGCGCGGCGCGCCAAAGCACCGTGTCCGATCTCGCGACGCGAAGACGAGCCGAAGCGTCCGACTTCGCCCACGGAGTAGTGGGGGAAGTTGTAGTGCAGGAGGAAGCGACGCTTAAGCTCGCCCTTTTCCAGGTCGTCGATGAACTGCTCGTCTTCTTTCGTGCCGAGCGTCGTCGTGACCAGCGCCTGGGTTTCACCACGCGTAAACAGCGCCGATCCATGCGCCCGCGGCAACCATCCGACGTCGCAGGTAATCGGGCGAATCTCTGAAAAGCGGCGCCCGTCCGGCCGGCGGCGTTGGTTCAGGATGTCGTCACGGAAAATCTTTTCCTTTAGATGGTCGAAGGACTTCTTGGCCATCATCCGGCTCTCGGGTTGATCTTCCGGATAAGACTCGACCACTTCCTTCTTCAGCGCATCGACCGCGGCGTAACTTGCCCGTTTCTCCTGATTGGCGGTGTCGAGCGCCGCGCGCAGCCGCTCGGCATAATTGCGCTCGATCTCGCCGATCATTTCTTCGTTCAGCGGCTTCGGTTCGACGGGCCGCTTCACGATCTCCAGCGCTTTATAAAGCTCTTTCTGCCAGCGGCACAGGCGATTGATTTCCTTATGCGCCAGCATCAGCGCCTCGACCATAATCTCTTCCGACACTTCCTGCGCGCCGGCCTCGACCATGTTGATGGCTTCTTCCGTGCCGGCCACGATTAGGTTGAGACGAGAATCGCGCACTTCGTCGTAAGTCGGATTGACGATGTAGCGGCCGTCAATCAAGCCGATGCGCACGCCGGCAATCGGATTCGGGAACGGAATGTCCGAAAGATAAAGCGCGCACGACGCGCCGGTGATCGCGATTACATCCGGATTGTTGTCCAGATCAGCCGAGATTACCGTCGCGACCACCTGCGTCTCGTTGCGGTAGCCTTCGGTAAACAGGGGCCGGCAGGGCCGGTCAATCATGCGACAGGTCAGCACTTCTTTTTCATTGGGCCGGCCTTCACGTCGAAAGTAGTTTCCGGGAATCCGCCCGGCCGCGTAATTCGATTCGCGGTACTCGATTGTGAGCGGAAAAAAGTCGATGCCTTCGCGCGGCGAGCTGGCGCCGACCGCCGCGCACAACACCATGGTATCGCCGTAGCTAATAACGCAAGAGCCGTCGGCCTGCTTGGCGACGCGACCAACCTCAACGCTGAGATCGCGATCACCAACTTTGATTGATTCTTTGAGGTATTTCTTAACTGTCATTTTTCATTGTCTCCTTTGACAATACCTGCCCGGGGCAGGCACGCGGCGTCTCATCCGCCGCGCTTTGGTTTTAGGTCATGGAGGGCTGCGACTGGTCCGCTTTCGAAAGCGCTAACCGGTCAGCGCACTCCAAAAAAGAAGGCGGCAGAGCCTAGCCGTGAAGCTCTCGCCGCCTTCGGATTGTTTAGGCCACACGCGCCGCCTGGCTCCCGGTATCGCCGTCACGTTCGGCTCGGGCACAAGCTCTTCGATTGACGCGGGCTTTTTCAGTGCCGAGATTCGAAGATTCTCTCGTTCGATTTTTCGTCTTGATCTTTTCCAGGGATCCGACCGGCGCGTCCGACTATCGGCGCAGTCCCAGTCGGCCCACCACTTCGTGGTAGCGTTGTATATCCGTCTGCTTCAAGTAATCGAGCAAAGTGCGTCGCTGCTGGACCATCTTTAGCAGGCCCCGTCGCGAGTGATTATCCTTCTTATGTGTCTTGAAGTGTTCGGTGAGTTCGTTGATGCGCCGGCTGAGTAGTGCGACCTGTACGGGCGTCGAACCCGTGTCCGTCTCATGCGCGCGATAATCGCTGACGATCTGTTCTTTTGCTTCCCTTGCTAATGCCACTGCTAAAAATGGTCCTCCTAAGTCGCAGTAAGCCCACTTGTGAACGACGGTCAAACCGCGAAAACGTCAAATTACAGGTGTAAAACTAACATCTGGCTCGCTCGACTGTCCAGCGACCAGCGAATCCGGCTGTCGCCTGATTGGTGCGCGCGACCTGCTTCTCTGATAAGATTTGCCGATTCCCTAACAATAGTGCGAGGTTGATGGCACCAGCGACAACCAAAATTCTAATCCTCGGCGGCGGATTCGGCGGGCTGTTCAGCGCGCTTGAGTTGGCCGGAACAGGTGACGTGACGCTGGTTAGCGACGAAGATCACTTTCTGTTCAAGCCGATGCTCTATGAATATCTGAGCGGCGAGGTCGACGCCTGGCATATCGCTCCTGACTGCAAAGAGCTGCTCGATGAAAGAGTGCGCTTCGTCCGCGGCGTAGTGACAACAATCGACCTGGAGGCTCGCGCCGTCACGGTAGCGGAGCGCGCGGAGTCAATTTCGTACGACGTGCTGGTGCTGGCGCTGGGAGGCGTGACCAACTTTGCCGGCGTCGAAGGCGCCGAGCAGTACGCTTTGCCTTTCCGGAAGCTCGTCGATGCAAATCATTTGCGACGGCGAATGACTGAGGCGCTGGACCGGGTTCAGCCTGATGCCGCGCCCCAGGACGCGCGCAGCGCTTTGACTTTCGCAGTCGTGGGCGGCGGCGCGAGCGGCGTCGAGCTGTCGACGAAGATGGCCGATCTGCTGCAAGATGCCCTGCGGCGGCGAGCTTTGCAGGGCGAGCCGCGCGTGCTGGTGATCGAGATGACCGACCACGTCGTTCCGGGCATGGGCGAAGAGATACGCAAGTTTGTCGAGCAGGCCTTGTTCGAATCTCGCGTTGAAGTGCACACACAAACGCGCGTCGTACGCGTTGCCCCAAACAGTATTACGCTCGAACACAACCACGAGCAGACTGAAGTGGCGACTGCCGCCGTCGTGTGGGTCGCGGGCGTGCGCGTCAATCCGCTCGTGGAACAACTGGAAATCGAGAAAGATCGGCGCGGGCTGATTGTGGTCGAGCCAACCCTGCAAGTTCGCGGTCACGAAAATATTTTCGCGCTTGGGGATATCGCTTTCTATAAAGATGTCGTGCCTACGCTCGCGGGCACTGCGCAGCTTGCGTTTCAGCAATCAAGCCTGCTGGCTTCCAATGTGCGTCGATTCATCGAGGGCCGCGAACTTAAGTCAAGACATTTTGTCGAACTTGGTGAAGCGGTAAGTCTCGGCACCGAGCGGGCTGCGGTGCTCTCCGCCGGAAAGGTGATCAGCGGTCCGCTGGCGCGGCAAGCGCGGTTTGCGCTCTACACTCAACGCCTGCCGACCTGGCATCATCGTCTGCGGGTCGGGGCGAGCTGGTTCTTTGAAGGCACAGCCCCCCGGCCGCTCCAGCCTTTGGGGTTTTAGTTCTTTACGCCGTTTCCTGAACTTTGCGTCTTTGCGCCTTTGCGCGAGAGCTGGTTTGAGTTAATCAAGAATGGAATTACCCGCGTCGTGAATGGTTTGTACGAGTAATTCTCACGCCAAGGCGCAAAGGCGCAAAGAGAAGCGACGGTTCAATGTCTGATCCCAAGAAAAAGCCAAT
The DNA here is from genome assembly GCA_035300785.1 of Pyrinomonadaceae bacterium. Classification (GTDB taxonomy): domain Bacteria; phylum Acidobacteriota; class Blastocatellia; order Pyrinomonadales; family Pyrinomonadaceae; genus UBA11740. The sequence goes on from DATGVD010000525.1 coordinate 5,662, forward strand.
TAGTCTCGCCCCACCAACCGGTGACATGCCCGCGGAAGAGTTTCGCCGCTTCGGTCATGAGATCGTCGACTGGATCGCGAACTATTTCGAGCGCATCGAAGAACTGCCAGTGCTCGCGCAAGTTGAGCCCGGTGAATTAAAGGCGCAACTGCCTTCGTCG
>DATGVD010000526.1:0-6171 GCA_035300785.1 Pyrinomonadaceae bacterium
AGAGCGCCGGCCTCAGCGAGTGGCTAAAAGTGACTGACGCGCTGGTTTGCGCGCTGTTCTTTTTTGCGTATTTCACCTTCATCGCGTTTACCTATCTGACGAAGAACAATACCGACATCTGGCCGCGCTACGGCTTGATCCTATTCTCGCTTGGTTTGCCGTTGCTCGTGTACTCGGCGCAGCAAATCTTCAAACAGCGTTCTGTTTGGCCTAAGGCGGCCCTCGGGATAGCGATTGTAATTGGTCTCCTTCAAGTCAAGACTCAAACGGAAGACCTGGCGCGATTCGTGACGCAGAAGACGCGCTCCCTGACAATCGCAAACGTTCTCAAGCAGGAATATGCTGCCGATCCGACGATCAAGATTTTCTGCGACAGCCCCGAAATGCGAATCATTTCCGGCATCCCGGGAGACCACTTCTATCACTCTTTTTTTGATGGCGTTCCCAAAGATCGGGAGGGCTTTGTCGGATTCCTGCGGGCGAAAGGCATAAAGTTGCTGGTGATCCCGGAAGAGAATGAAACCTCAACTCCCAGCCAATTGTTCCCAGGCCTGGTGAAAGACACGGCCGTATTCGAAGGAGTAGTACCCGCTCCTGATGACCGGCACATCGACAGTCTTTATCGAGTTAGAGAGTTGAAGTCACCGGCAGGATAGATCTATTTCCCTCTCCCTCTGGGAGAGGGTTAGGGTGAGGGCCTGAGGGAGGTAAGAACTAGTGTGTGTCCTTAGCTTCGCCCCTCACCCCAGCCCTCTCCCAGAGGGAGAGGGAGATATGACAAATGGAAAATGCTGACGCGAGTCTTCGAGTAGAAAATCACAAATTGCTTTCCGCATGGCGCTGGTGGCTGCCGCCTGCGGCGATAGCTCTGATCCTCATCCTGCTTTTCGTCGATCCATTTATTGGGGATTGGGATGCTCTGGAATACACAGTCAGCGCGCTGCGCGGCTATCCTTCGTCGATGGCGCTGGGACGAAGCCTGTTCATTTTTTACAATCACGGTCTCTATGTTATCGCGCACTCGGTCTTCAATCTTCCGCCACAGCGCGCCTATCTGCTGTTCAAATACACAGTCGTCGCGCAAGGTGTGCTGGCGGTTATCGCCTGCTGGAAACTCACTCACGACGTTACTGACTCGGTCTACGCCGCCACGATCGCTGCGTTGCTGGTGACCTTCTCGCCGGTGTTTGTCATGTACAGCGGCCAGGTGATGACCGATGTTCCCGCTCTGCTGCTGCTGGCGGTAGCGCTGATCATTCATTTTCGCGGGATAAGACAGCATCGAGTCTGGCTGCTTTTGTTTGGCGCAGGGCTGCTGGGCGCCGGAGTGAATCTGCGCGAGACGGTCGCGTTTTATAGCCCCTGGTTGGTATTCGCGCCGTTTGTTTGCGGATGGCGAGTAAACCGGCGCGGATTGTTGCTGGTCGCGCTGTCGTGCCTGGTTTTTCTGTTTTTCGCGAGTTCAAGTTTTGCTTACTGGTTCCTGGGTGACCCAAATTATCGCGCCGCCTGGTACGGTTGGCTGGAATCCATGCGCGCCGAGAGTGCGCTTCATCCAATCTCGATCCGCACCATCTGGCCCTGGCTAGCATTCTTTCTGGCCACTTCGCCGCTGGTCCTGATCACTTTGCCCCTGGCTGCGGTCCGTGAATGGCGCCGCGGCAAGCTGTCTCCGATCCTGTTACTCGCAGCGGTCGGGTTGTTTGCCAACCTGCTCTTGCTTTTGAGCTACAGCACCGCGATCGGATTTCGTTACCTTTCAACGGGGCTGCCGGCGCTGGTTCCGCTGACTGCGAACTATCTGGTTCAGTCACTGACGACGCGGTTCGGCACGGCACGGCGCGCATTCATCGCTTCGGCCGCCGCGATCGCCTTGGTTGCTGTCTGTTTCGGTGCGTACTTGTGGCCGTTGCGCAGTGCGACGATGAAAGTGCGAGCCGCGGCGAAAGAATATGATCGAGAGCTGATGAAGCTCCCGCGCGATGCGGTGATGATCTCTGGCGCTCAGACAGTCGCGGTCAAGTATTGGCGCGGTGTCGGTGCGGGAGAGTGGGACGTAATTGGACCCGGAGCGGGGTGGCCCGGAACACGGTTAAGTTCAGTGATTGATGGGTACTTGAAACAGGGGCGGCACGCTTTTCTCGATGCCGATCCGCGCTGGTGGCAGCCATGCGGATGGCATGTCAAAGAGATCAGAGAACTCGCCGGCATCGAGTCGCGCTTTCATTTTCGCCAGGTCGCGCCGACAGTTTTTGAAATCCGGCCGATCGAAGATTCGTCAGCCGTGGATCAACCTCATTTGGAAAAACTATTGCCTGAGAACCGGCCCAAGGAAGTGAAGAAATGCTTCAGTGCAGAGTAAAGGGGCTTACGCCGATCTCAATTGCACAACGGTCGTATGCGCGGGCACGAAATACTCGCCGGTCGAATGGTACAGGTCGACTTGCCATTGCGGCTTTTGGGGAATCCACTCGTCGATTGAAGCAGCATCCGCTGGCCGCGCGAACAGGTAACCTTGCCCGTATTTGCAGTTCAACTTGCGAAGCTGGGCCAACTGTCCCAGCGTCTCGACGCCTTCGGCAACGACGTCCATGCCCATGTTGTCTGCGAGCGAAACGATCGTGCGCACGATTTCGATGTTCTCGGCTGCTTCACCGATGCGTCCGACGAACGAGCGATCGATCTTAAGGGTGTCGAGCGGAAAGCGGTGCAGATAACCCAACGAAGAATAGCCGGTGCCAAAGTCGTCGATGCTCAGTTGCACTCCCAGGGCTTTCAGACGCTTGAAGAATTGCGCGGCCAGCTCGGCGTTTTCCATCACCACGCTCTCAGTGATTTCCAGTTTCAGGTGCCGCGCGTCTATGTGAGTCTCTTCCAGTATTTGCTGAATTTGGGCGACGAGATCGGGCTCGGCGACCTGTTTGCCGGAAAGGTTAACGCTCATGAAAAGCTGTCGATGGGCCGGCGAAACCCATTGCCATTGGGTGAGTTGCTGGCACGCGCGCTTTAGAATCCACAAGCCAATCGGCGCGATCATGCCGGTATCCTCGGCGAGAGAGACGAAATCGACCGGATTGATGAAGCCGCGCTCGGGATGCTGCCAGCGAATCAGTGCTTCGAAGCCGGCGAGTTGGCCGTTCTCAAGCGAAACGATCGGCTGATAGTAAACGCGGAGCTCTTCGCGATCGAGCGCGCGCCGCAGGTCGTTTTCCATTTGCAGCAGATAAACTGCGCGCGCGTGCATGCCTTTGTCGAAAACTTCGTAACAGGCTTTTCCTTGCGCCTTGGCGCGATACATCGCAGTGTCGGCGTCGCGCAGCATGTTCTCGGGGTAATCGTATCCGGTTGAACTCAGCGCGATGCCGATGCTGGTCGTGGTAAAGACTTCATGACCACTGAGATTGAACGGCAAGTCCAGTTTTTCCTGTATGCGCTTGGCCATGTTGGTGGCTTCCGCAGAGTTGGGAATGCCGTCGAGCAGGATCGCAAACTCGTCGCCGCCCAAACGCGCGACCATGTCAACTTCGCGAATGCAGCTTTCCAGTCTGCGCGCCATTGCGATCAGCAACTGGTCGCCGATCGTGTGGCCCAAACTATCGTTCACGTTCTTGAAACGATCGAGGTCAAGAAACAGGACCGCGAACTGATAATCCTCAGACTGCTTCGCGCGTTCCATGACGAATTTCAGGTTCTCAGCCAGCAACGCGCGATTCGGCAAATTTGTCAGCGCGTCGTGAAAAGCCGCGTGACGAAAATGATCTTTGCTCTCCTGCAATTGCACGCCGATGCGTTCCTGCTCGGCGATATGCCGGTTGAGTTCTTCCACATGACGCTCGGCCTGCTCGGCTCGCTCGCGTTCAGCCTCGGCCCGCGCTTTCTCGGCTTCGGCGCGATCACGTTCGGCTTGTTCCGCCTGCGCTGCGGTCGCTCGGACTTCGCTCAGGTACTTCTGATAAGTAAAGTAAATGATCAGGATGATCGGCGCGATCACAAATAGGATCGAGATGCCGGCCGGCCTCACGATATTCACAACCGCGCCAGCCACGGCCGCGCCCGCGATGTAAGTGATCGACAACCATAGATAATGCTTGTTCCAGGTGCGCCAGATGGACTGGCCCTCCTTGAAAGCCAGACCAATAGCACTGAAGCCGGTGTTGGCAAAATATTGCACCAACGCCATCGTGCCGAGCGCGGCGATGAGAAACCGCCAGTCGTGCATTCTCAGTTCCGGGAATGGCCCAAAGAAGAATTGCACCACCACCACCGTGAGGAACGTGGAGCAGGCCATCATCGCGGAATTAAAGGCGACGACCAGCGGCGTTTTACTGATCCGCAGACCTGAGAAGAGACCTTCGGCCGCCGCCAGGAGGATGCCCGCCAGACCCCCATAAAGAAGCAATACGAGGAAGATAAAGGTGTCGGAAACTGTAACGTTCGCATTGACGTGGGGAATCCGGATTGCCGCGCGAGAGCTGACCAGAATTGTGAACGCACCTAACAAAAGAAACCTGACATCGATTGAGGTCAGTGGCATCCACCAGGAAGCGACCACGAGCACCGTAGCTCCCAGAGCCACAATAGACCACCGGTATGGGGTGATGAATGTTTGCCTGTCAGTCAATTTAAGGGTGGTTTCCACACTTTATCCTTCGTCGAAAATTCTCACTAAAAATAGATGGTTTCGTAATCACCGCGGAACTGGTAGCCGGCTCTTTCATAGAAGGCCAACGCCTTCTTGTTTCGCTGGTCGACTGTCAAACAAATCGATTCAGTGCGGGCGAACAGAATCAAGGACAACTCAGTCAGGCAACGCATTCCATATCCCTTCATCCGTTCCTCGGGGTGCACATAGACCCCTTCCAGGTATGTAGCCGGCGGCGTCTCTGCCATGACGTCGGCTTTGAAGATCAGGTTCTCGCCTTGAGTCCAAACCCAGACTCGGCCCTGTTCGATGCGGCGTGCCGTGCGCCGACGAAAGCCCACGGGGTCGGTGCTGAGCGGGCTGATGCCACGTTCCTGATAGGCCAGCCCGGCATTTATCTTCAGTACTTGATCGAGGTCGTCAAGCGTTGCCGGCCGCAAATCCTCAATCGGTTCCATCGGTGTCGGCGGCTCTTTCTGCTCCAGCAAAGATTCACGCCAGAGCAAGCGAGGTTCCTGGTCGGTGTTGGCGTAAAGCTTCCAAAACTGATTGATTGTTTCGCGCTCGCCTCTGATTAATTGCGCGTTGAAGCAATTGCGCAGCAGGCTGGCGAAGGCGGAAAGCGCACCTTCCGTCCGCGCTTCGACCAACGTCGCGTGGCCCAGCAGTCCGATTCCTTCCAGATTTCCCTGTGGGCCGCGACAAGCGTAGAACGATCCGCGATTGTGCGGACTGGTCAATCCGTTGTCGCGGATCAAACTGGACATGAAAACCGTGTGAATCGGACGCGCGGCCAGGAATTGAAGCGCTTCAGTCTGATCTTCCTCATAGAGTTCACCGATCATGCAAGCCTCGGGCGCGTCCGCAAAGGCGTCGAATATCGCTGTTGACTCCTGCCGCATCAGGGTAACTGCCATGGTTATTCCTAGTCGTTGTCAGCGTTAACCACTCGAGCGTTGAAATTAACGTGTGGCTTGCATGCAGGCGGTGTTGTCGCCGTTCACCATTGCGGCCATGGCTATCACGGTGTTGTCGCCGAGTACCGTACCATCGCCGAGCACGGTGCCATCGCCGAGCACGGTGCCATCGCCGAGCACGGTACCGTCTCCCAGCACGGTGCCACTACAGAATATGGTGCCGTCGCCGAGCACGGTCCCCGAGCTAATGAAGATGCTGTCGCCTAACACCGTGCCATCGCCAAGGACCGTCCCATCACCCAGGACCGTGCCATCGCCGAGCACCGTGCCATTGCTGAGCACGATACCGTCTCCCAGCACGGTGCCGAGGGCGTAGTAAGACTGATACTTAGTAATCAGGCTGGTCCCTTTGGCGTATTGATGTCTGAAAAAGATCCCCGGTGACCAGGTGAAGGTCTGGCCAGAGATCGTCGTGTGCGGATCCGGAGCCACGCTGGTTGTCAGCAGCGGATCACCCGGCTTCGTGGTCGAGCTGATATCAGTTCGAACCAGCTTAGCCAGTCGTGTCGCGCCTTCGGCGTTCACTTCACCGGCGCCTTGCTCCAGCATGTT
>DATGVD010000527.1:0-5559 GCA_035300785.1 Pyrinomonadaceae bacterium
ATCAAGTCACTCGTGCTCAACAAAGGCTACCAGCTCCCGGACATCGCGCTGGTGGTGCGGGAACGCTCGGCTTACGCCGACACGATCCTGCGCGTGTGCGCCGAAGAATCGATTCCCTGCAATCTCGAACGCCGGGTCGAAGCCATTCATGTTCCCGCAGTGCGCGCCTGCGGCAAGCTAATCCAACTTCTCAAGGAGCCGGCGCGGGAAGACTTTCGCAATCCAAAAGCCGGCAACATCGCTCATCTGTTGAAGACCGATTACTTTCGTGTTTCCCCCGAAGACTTGCCGGTGCTGACCGCGGATTTCGATAAGAAGTACGCGTCACTGCTCGCTGACGGCGCAAACAAAGGACCGACAGAGTCGAAACTGCGGAACGCGCTCGGCATCGGACATTGGTCGCCGGATATTCTTGAGAACGTGATTGCTTACGTCGGCAGCGAGTTGCGCATCGACGCCTGGGTGGCGCGCGCGCAGCTTCTAATCGGGGCGCTGCCGTCGGCTGAGGCGGCGCGGGAATTGATCGCGGGCAAGGACGGCGCGGAAGACGACGGCGCGCTGCCAGACGCGGAGCCACCGTCCGACGAAGCTCCGTTGATCGAGAAGCGAAAGAAGCCGGTGCCGGTCCACCCCGCGGCGATCGCCTGGACGGCGATGGTCCTGCGACACCTGCAACGCTTGATCAACGAACTGCCGGAAGCGGGCGAGGCTGAGGATCTGCGCATCGCGCTTGCGTCGCTGCTCGATCAATTCGATTTCGCAAATCAAGTCCGCAAGCCTTTTCGGAGAACGGCTGTCTCGCCCGACATCCCGCGGGCCGCGCTCGACGTACGCGGATTGGAGGGCGTGCGTCGGGCCATCGCGGCCGCGGTTCGCAGTTTCAAATATGCCGCGGAAGTTGTATCAGAAGCCGGCGCGGCTGCGCCCTCCCTCACGGCCACCACCCCAGCCGGGCTGCCCGATTGGGGACGCCGGGTCGGGCTACTGCCCCGGATCACCCTGGCGTCTTTCGTTGACGAAGTTGAGCGCTGCCTGCATTCGCAGGTGCTCTCTGTGGGCGCGGCAAATCGTGACGGCTTGCGGGTGTTAGAAGCAACCGACGTGCGCGGTTTGCGATTTCGCGCCATCTTCATCGCGGGAATGGTCGAAGGCGGCTTTCCCCTGCGAGCCTCGCGCGATTGGCTTTATCCGCATGAAGAGCGCGAACGTCTGAAGAAATACGGCGTCGTGCTCGAAGACATTTCGACCGACACGCTGCTGAAAGAAGAACATTATTTCTATCAGGCCGCGTGTCGCGCGACTGATCGGCTCTACCTGACCAGACCTCTGGCGCTCAGCGATGGCAACGAATCAGTTGCGTCTTACTATCTTGAAGAATTGGTTCGCGCGATCGCTCCGGCAAAAATCGCCACCAGACAAATTCGCGGCGACGTGGACACGCATGAGGTGACGGGTGCGTCGACGGCCGGAGAACTAGCGGTCGCCGTGATCCGACAGGACGAGCGGCACAAACATCAGGCTTCTGGCGAGCACCTCTTGCCGCGAAAGAAAATAGAGCAACTGCATGCACACGCGCGGGCGCAGGGAATCTTCTCGGCGTCGGCCGCGCGGCGGGTTGATGTCGAGCGCGCGAGAAACGGCGGCTGGTTTGGGCCGTTTGATGGCGAGATAACCAACGCGGACTTGCTTGCCATGCTGGCGCGGCACTTCGGAAGCGAGTATGTCCACAGCGCCAGCGGGTTGAGTGTTTACGGCAACTGTGCGTACAGATTTTTCGCCAACCGGGTGTTGCGGCTCGAGCCGCGCAGCGAAGCCGCGCTTGATCTAACGGCTCTTGACGCGGGCAAATTGTTGCACGACATCCTGCGACAATTCTTTGAAAAGCATCGCCGGGAATATTTGCCGTCGCGCGACCCGCAGGCCCTGCGACGCGAACTGGCTGAGACCGCCGATCGAGTCTTTGATGAGCATGAACGACTGGTGCCGCCGCTTAACCCGCGCATCTGGGAGATTGATCGCGAGATTCGCAAACTGATTCTCGATCAGGTTCTGCTTTACGAACTGCGTTTGCAGGAGCGCACCGACAAACGCGGCATTCGTCCGGCTTACTTTGAGCTGGCTTTTGGCAGAGCTTCGCAGGCGGCCGACGCGGCGTCGTTGCCGGATTATCTTAAACTGGAACGCAGCGGCCCGAGCGCGGCCGAGACTGCGCTGGTGCAGGGTCAAATCGATCGCGTTGACGTGAACGAGGAAGAACAGTTGGCAGTTGCTTACGACTACAAGCTGTCATACGGCGCCAGGCTGGACGACATCGAAAGCGGGCGGCAGGTTCAAATACCGATCTACCTGGCCGCTCTCGAGCAGTTGTTTCTGCCGGGATACACTTTGGCGGGCGGCGGATATTACCGTTTGCGCGGCACGGGCAGTCGTCTCAATCAGGGCTTGTATCGCGCGAGGTTTGCCGACTGCACGAGCGTGACCAGCTCGAAGACCAAGCTCGACGACATCGAATGGAATCGAATCCGCAGCGAGGTTAAGAAGCGAGTCTGGCAGTTCATCGATGGCATGCGCGCCGGCGACTTCAAAGTAAAGCCTTCGCTGGGAAAGACGACTTGCAAGTTTTGCGATTACTCGGCCGTCTGTCGCTATGATACTTATCGGATTAGTAGGAAGCGATCATGATTCTGGGGGCACGGACGTCTCGTCCGCAGTTTTATTCTCCCTTCTCCTTTTGGGAGAAGGGCTGGGGATGAGGGGGTAGCTGCTGGGCAAGACAGAAGCCCTCTCCCCGACCCTCTCCCAGGGGAAGAGGGAATTTCGGCCGCACCCAGCTTGATCTTAACCTCAATGATGACAGTGAACTAGAAATGAATGAAAACGATCAATCACTCCGCGATCATTTGCTTTCCCTTCTGCGCGGCGCCAACGCGCACATATCTTTTGATGATTTCGTCGCGGCGTTTCCGGCAAGAGCCTGTGGTCAGAAGATCGAGGGCTTGCCTTACACCGCGTGGCAGGTGCTTGAGCACATACGGATCGCGCAGTGGGACATTCTGGAGTTCTGCCGCGAGGCAAAGCACGTCTCGCCGAAATGGCCGAAAGGCTACTGGCCAGAGCCTGACGAACTGGGCAACGAAAAGCTTTGGAAAGAAACCGTCGAGCAGATCCGCCGCGATCAAAAGCAGATGGAAGCGCTGGTCGCGAATCCCTCCACCGATCCCTTTGCCAGGATTCCGCACGGCACCGGCCAGACGATTTTGCGAGAGGCACTTCTGGTCGCCGATCACAATGCTTATCATCTGGGTGCGCTCGCCGTGATAGGCAGGCTGGTTAAGCACGGCTGAGCTATCTGAGTTTTGAATTTCCACGCGCGTGTGACCTCGCGTTTCTGTCATTGACTTTTTCCTTGAGTTGACTTAGTGTGCGGCCGTTCCTTCGTAGCGGCTGATTCTTGCGTGCCGGCCTTTACCTCGTAAGCATGTTTCCAGTCAGCCTTCAAGGCAACTATTTCGGACCTTGACCCGGCACTCGAGTTCACCAGGAGAGTTGAAGCGCAAAACCGTTTGCTCCTCTCTAACTATTGATCGGACGATCGTTTTGTTTCCCACTCTCTACCACTTCTTTTCCCAAAAGGAGGATCTCCAAAAATCATGTTTGGAAAGAAAGTAAGCCAAATATTCCCAGGCGAATCGGCGGCACGCTTACCCGACAATCCCATCCGTCGTACCCCAACAAGATGGCTGAGGCTAGCTGTTGGTGTCGCCTTGGTGGCGCTGCTGGCGGCGGCCTGTGGCACGCCCACGCTTCCCTGTGGCACTCTCACTTATACCGGAGCGCCGCACGCCAACCGCGGAGTAAACACGCGCGTCGACTTTAACTTCAATCCGGCGACCTGTGGCGCTACTTGCACCTGCAACACGATCGCTTACATCCAGATCGTGCGAATTATTGATCGCAACACCGGGAACTTTCTCGCTCCCGGACCAGAACAGCGGAACCGGATCGTCACCGGTCAGCCGGACGCCACGCAAAATGGATGGTCCCTGGATCGTATCGATGGCCGGACCTGGGGCTACTATGGCCGCAATAACGATGGCACTTTTGCTCTGGTTACTCCGGGCAGTAACACCTCGACGGCCACGCTCGTTGATGGACCATCTGGCTGGCCTGACAATTCATGGTTTGACGCTGTCAGTGTTCCGGTATGCATCGACGCCGCGGCCAGTTGTAACAACCGGCTTCTGGGTTACGAATACTGGCTGTTCATAGTCAATAACGGAGCCGCGGGGGCGCCCTTCAGTGAGGTTGGCGTTACCTGGATGCAGACCGCGGTCGATAGGTCCGTAACTGAATGGAACACCGACGCTCCGGGGCTGGGCAAAACCATGCTCCCGGGAATGACGCCACTGCCATAAGAGAGGAGGAGGATACGATGCATACACGAAAAATCTTACCGGCGCTGTTATTGTTGGGCGCGGCCGGCCTCGTCGCCGGTTGCCAGGGTCCTTCAGGCCAGAGCCCAAGCGCCAACGCAAACAATCTGGAGAAACCGGAAATAGTTGACAAGAGAACCGCCGTGTTAACTGAAGCACAGACAAAGCGAGAGGCTCGCATGAAGGAACTCAAAGCTATGGATGTTCCGCGTCTGGCACATGAGTTGGAGTTGGAATCCCAGACACGGCTCGAGCCTTTCAACTCGCTCACCTACGGCGAAATGGTTGCGCGCGGAAAAGAAGCAGCCGGCGCGCTGGCTCCGCTGATTACCAAAGCTGATCGCTCTTCTCTCTTTGGGTTGCTCGCCCTCCGCGAGATTGGGCCTGAGCAATACAGGCAACTGAAACCGGAACTGCGCGTGAGTATTTTGGTCGATGCCTTAAAAACATCTGAGTACTTCAACACCTGGGGATTCCCTCACTTACGCTGGACAGATGCGGCTAAAGCGATCATCGCAGAGGGTCAGGCCGCCCAGGGACCACTGACGGCGCTTTTGGGCGACAAACGCCCAGCGCCTACCTGGGGAGGTGAAGAGTACGCCGAATATCAGCGCTACAAGTACCGCGTCTGTGATTATGCCTGGGCCCTGCTCAACGAGATCAATGGGCGCAAAGTCCAGATTCCGGAAGATCCCGCTGCGCGCGATCGCCTGCAGGCGGCAACGGGAAAGCCGGGCTAACCATTCGTCCGCTCCATGGCCAGGCTTTATGACTATCGCCGGCTGCCGAGTTGTTTCAGTAACTCGCTGACGGCCGCTTCGAGCTGACTGTCGCGCCCCAGATAACTTTCACCGACCGGCTTGTCGACTGAAAGGTCAACGGGTCGCGGATGCATCTCCATTACGGTGCCATCGTTCGCGGTGATCCGGTCGTAGGGCAGACGCAAGTTCGAACCGTCAATCAACTGCACGCCCGAGGTGTAGATGATCCAACCGGCCGTTGGCTCGCCGACGACTTTGCCGAGATGCGACGACCGGTAGCCTTCGGTGAAGTCTTCGCCGTCAGAGAGCGTGTGGCGATTGGTCACCAGGATCGTCGGCAACTCGAGCGCGCGCTGGCCCAGGAC
>DATGVD010000528.1:0-5113 GCA_035300785.1 Pyrinomonadaceae bacterium
TCAGAGTCGTGCTGAACAGTATCGCGAAACTCGATCAATACGTCGGTGAGATGAAAAGCTCAATCGATTAGTCCAGCGCAGGTTAGGGTACTTGGCCGTTGGCGACATCAGAGCACTGACAACTGTTCCCGTGCCCGCATCCAGATTCACCGGCGCTGGATAGCCCTTCCCACTCAGCGCGGCACTCTCAATCACGATCTCTTTCTGGCTGCGCAGTTTCTTCTGACGCTCGGCCTCGGCTTTTCTTTCAGTTGCAGCGGCCATCGCGTTCGCGGAATCCGCAGGTGAGGTGATGACTGGTTTGGGAGCAGATCGTTTCTTCGGCCGCGGCGACATCGCGTTCAGCGCTTCCCGCGCCTGTGCTCGTTCGTCTTCCGTTAGATGGTTCCAGTCGACTCCATTGGCCTTGAACACTTCGCGCAGATTTTCCTCGGTATTTGTGTTCTGGCCGTAGACGTCGCGATAAATATGCAGCACGCCGTCCTCAACCACGATCGTTTCATAACGGAGTTCGATGGGAATTAGCTTATTCAGGTTTACGACTCGGGTTCTGGTTCTCTTATCCAGATACGCCGACATGGTTTCGTCGGACAAGTCCGTGTCCGAAGCCTGAACCAAAACCTTTGCGAAGTCTTTCACCTCCGCGTTAGTCATTCCCACGCAACCGTGCGACGCGAACGTGCCGATCTTTGAGAGCGGCTTGCCACCGTGAATTAGCGTCGCCTCGCCGAGGGGGACCTTAACCGGGCCGAGCGGATTGAGTTTGCTACCGGCGCGGATAGTTTCTCCGGGCGTGACATTCATTGAGTCCACCCAGGGTGAATCGGGCGGCGTCCACGTCGGATTAAAGATAATCAGCTGAGCTTTGCGCAAACCCGTCGGCAGTGGAAATTGCGGATAGCCGATGCCGATCCGGTACGAATTGGTCAGCGTGCCGTTGTGAAAAACGTCCAGGCGAAAGGCGGGGATGTTGACGACGATGCGCGTGTCTCCTGGCACCGCGTTGGGACCGGGCAAGAGAGCCGGCTCTTGCTCCTTTGGCGGAATCGCTTCGGCCAACGGTGTCGGAGACGCACTCGCTGCTGGTGTCGCCGCGGGCGTTGCGGCAACCGTCGGTGACTGTATTCTGGCGCGACAGCCGGGCAGCAGCAGGACTGCGGCAACGGCGACGATTGTGAATTGAAAGATTCTTTTCATCCTGACTTGGATTAGACTCTGCGCGCGGAGATCACTCCACGCGGCTGTCCACGAGAAGAACTTGTGTTAGCCTCAGCCACCTGACCCGGATAGCGCGCGCCAGTCCACTCCCTGGGCAGAGCAAGTGACTGCGTCGCGCTTGCCAGGCCGAAAAACTCTCGACAGGGCGGGCGAATTCAGTAATAATTGCGGCTCGCGTCGCAAGTCTCTCCCTGAAGCAGTCCCGAGCAAGCAAAGCAGTATCGCGGAATCCGTAGCACGATTGCTGGAGGAACGAATGGCCGAAGCAGCCGCTAGCGCTCAAAACAAAAGCACCGGGTTTATTCGCGGGCTGGGTCTGCTTGATTCGACCATGATTGTGGCCGGCTCGATGATCGGGTCCGGCATTTTTATTGTCTCCGCGGACATTGCCAGAGAAGTCGGCGCCCCGGGTTGGTTGCTGGTCGTTTGGCTGATGACGGGTTTGCTCACCGTGATGGCCGCCCTGTCGTATGGCGAACTCGCCGCGATGATGCCGAAGGCCGGCGGGCAGTATGTTTATCTCCGCGAAGCCTTTTCGCCGCTGTGGGGATTCCTCTACGGCTGGACCCTCTTTCTCGTTATTCAGACCGGAACCGTGGCGGCGGTCTCGGTCGGATTCGCAAAATTCCTGGGTGTGCTGTGGCCAAGAATCTCGATAGACAACTACATCGTTGCGCCGATTCGAATCACCTCTGGTTACGCGATTTCGCTTTCCACGGCCCAGCTCGTCGGCGTGCTCATGATTATCCTGCTCACCTTCATGAACACGCGCGGATTGAAACTGGGCAAGCTGGTACAGAATGTTTTCACGATTACGAAAACCGGAAGTCTCATCGCGCTAATTCTGTTGGGCGTGTTCCTGGGTTGGAATGCGAACGCTGTTCATTTGAACTTCGGCAATCTCTGGCACGTGAGCGGCAAGTTGCAGGAAGTTGGTCGTGGTCTGACCGCGGCCGCTCCTTTTGGCTTGTTCGTGGGCATTTGCGTGGCCCAAACAAATTCGCTCTTCTCTGCTGACGCGTGGAACAACATCACGTTCACCGCCGGTGAAGTCAAGAACCCGAAGCGAAACATTCCGCTCTCGCTTGCTTTTGGAACCATTCTGGTGATCGCGTTATATCTGCTCGCCAACGTCGCTTATCTCGTGACCCTGCCCATCGAAGCTATCAAGACGGTGCCGGCTGATCGCGTCGCTTCGGCGACGATGAACGTGATCTTTCCCGGACGCGGCGCCGCCATCATGGCGGTCGCGATCATGATCTCGACCTTCGGCTGCAACAACGGATTAATTCTGGCGGGCGCGCGCGCGTATTACGCGATGGCCCGCGACGGTCTGTTTTTCAAATCGTCAGGCCAGTTGAATCACAAACACGTGCCGGCGTGGGGATTGATCGTGCAGGGAATTTGGGCGGCGGCGCTGGTACTGCCACGCACCATTAACCCGGACGGAACCTTTGGATCGCTCTACAACGATTTGCTTACCTACGTGATCTCGGCGGCGCTGATCTTTTACATTCTTACGATTCTCGGAATCATCGTGCTCAGACAAAGGCGGCCTGACGCCGAGCGGCCATACAAGGCTTTCGGCTATCCGATCATTCCGGTGCTCTACATTGTCGGCGCGGCCGTGATCACAATCGTCCTGTTTGTCTATCAACCGGCGCAGACCTGGCCTGGGCTCGCGATCGTCGCCATAGGAATCCCGGTGTATTTCATCTGGCGAAAAGTTGGAGTTCCTATGCCCGAGCAGGGATCGATTTCCGAGGCCGAAGCCCAAGACGAATAGATTATTCATCATTCAGCGTTCCGCGTTCATAGTTGTCTAAGATCGAAGCGGAGGTCACTAATGGCAAGTCAACTGTTTAGGACAAAACCCCTCAGCCTTTTGCTCGAAGAGATGAAGGGCGAGAATCGTCTGCGCCGCATCCTTGGGCCAGTACAACTGACGGCCCTCGGTGTCGGCGCAATCATCGGCACGGGCATTTTCATCCTGACGGGTGTAGCCGCGCACGATCGCACCGGCCCCGCGCTGATGCTTTCGTTCGTGATGGCGGGACTCGCTTGTGTGTTCGCCGCGCTCTGTTACGCAGAGTTTGCTTCGATGGTGCCGGTCGCGGGTTCGGCTTACACCTACGCGTACGCGACCCTCGGTGAACTCTTTGCCTGGATTATCGGCTGGGACTTGATCCTCGAATACGCGGTCGGGTCGGCAACGGTCGCGCACGGCTGGTCGGCGCACTTTCAGGAATTCATTCCCATATTTCACGAGGGCCTTTCGTGGATACCCGCGCATTTGCCTGCCCACTTCCAGACAGCCCCGATCAATTACTGTGTCAGTGTCGGAGCGAAGTGCCCACACACGGGATTCGTCGCCACTGGATCGTATTTCGATCTGTCCGCAGTGCTCATAACTTTCATTCTCACTGTGATTCTGGTGAAAGGTATCAAAGAGAGTGCTTCCTTCAACGCGCTGATGGTCGCCGTCAAACTGATCATCGTGCTGATGGTGATCGGCATCGGCGTCTTCTTTATTCACACCGCTAACTGGCATCCGTTCGCGCCGTTTGGCTACACCGGCGTCAGCTTTTTCGGTCACACCATCTTAGGGCAGACCGCAAAGGGCGGTGAACCTCTGGGCATGTTTGCCGGCGCGGCCATCATCTTTTTCGCTTACATCGGATTTGATTCAGTCTCAGTTCACTCGGAAGAAGCACGCCAACCCGCGAAAGATGTGCCCATCGGCATCATCGCCTCGCTGATCATTTGCACCATTCTCTACATCCTGGTCGCGGGAGTGCTGACGGGAATGGTTCCTTCCAAGGACATTAATATCGACGCGCCCGTCGTTGATGCGTTTCGTAGAGCCGGTTTGACGTGGATGCAGTATCTCGTAGCTTTCGGTGCGATGACAGGCATTACGTCGGTGCTGCTGGTAATGATGCTCAGCCAGCCGCGCGTGATGCTGGCCCTGGGTCGCGACGGATTGGTGCCGAACAGCTTCTTTGGCGCCATCCATCCGAAGTTTCGCACGCCCTGGAAGTCAACGATCCTGACGGGTCTCTTCGTTGCGTCAATGGCGGGATTCATTCCGCTGAGTATTCTGGCGGAGATGACGAGTATCGGCACTCTGTTCGCCTTCGTGATTGTCTGCGGCGCCGTGTTGGTCATGCGCAAGACAAATCCCGACGCGAACCGTCCATTCCGCGCGCCGCTGGTGCCGCTGATTCCGATCCTTGGAATCCTCACGTGTCTGCTGTTGATGTTTTCGCTGCCGGCTGAGAATTGGTACCGGCTGATCATCTGGCTCCTGATTGGCTTGATTATCTACTTCTGCTACGGTCGTCGTCACAGCGTCATGGCTCGTCATACCGAGCACGAGATCAAAACTCACGGCATTTCTCCCGCAGGTCAGGCAGTCGCGGATCCCGACGCACCGCCGAGCAGTCCGGCCGGAGATGTGAACGTGCCGTAGCGTTTGCTTCCGGTAAGGACAGAAAGAGGGCTGAGTGATCTGTTTTGAGATCACCCAGCCCTCAAGTTTTCGTCAGGCTAATTACAGGTTGCGGCTGGCTAGCACCTCACGCGCAGCGGCGCGGTTGCCGTTGCAACTGATTCGTCGCGGCGCCGCGAAGAACCGCAAATCAAACCCTAGTCTTGTGTACAGATCGACGATGCGCTTCGTTGCCTGATTCGACAGCAGCACCGGCCCGCGATGCTTCGCCAGCAACTCAGCCGTCCTAACTTGATCGTCCCACGAAAATCCACCGGCACTGTAGGTCGTGAACTCAACATCGTATGGCGGATCGGCATAAATGAAATCGTCCGGCTCGATCGAAAGCGGAGCGAGATCCTGGTTCGCAAATTTCCAGCGCCGAAACAAGTCCTGGTAGACGTG